>JAOPWK010000097.1 GCA_025965735.1 Frankiales bacterium | reverse complement strand
TCCTCCGGGTCGTCCCGGGCGTCCCCCGGGCTCGTCGGACGCTAGGGAGCAGGACGCACGCGAGCCCGTCGCCGAGGTGAACGGCGCACCAACGCTGGGCCAGCACCTGACGACGGCGCCCGCGGCGCGTGCCCGGGCAGCGTCAGACGGTGAGCGCGGTGGCCTGCGTGGGCAGCGCTGTCAGCGCCGGTGTCACGAACTTGTAGCCGACGTGGCGGACCGTGCCGATCAGCGCCTCGTGCTCGGTCCCGAGCTTGGCGCGCAGGCGCCGGACGTGGACGTCGACCGTGCGGGTGCCGCCGAAGTAGTCGTAGCCCCAGACCTCCTGCAGCAGCTGGGCGCGGGTGTAGACCCGGCCCGGGTGCTGGGCGAGGTGCTTGAGCAGCTCGAACTCCTTGAACGTCAGGTCCAGCACCCGGCCCTTGAGGCGGCACGTGTAGGTGGTGTCGTCGATCGTCAGCTCGCCGGCGCGGACGACGCCGGGGTCGGCGGGAGTGACGGCCTCGACCCGGCCCATGGCCAGGCGCAGCCGGGCGTCGACCTCGGCCGGGCCGGCGGTGTCCAGCAGGACGTCGTCGACGCCCCACTCGGCGGTGAGGGCGACCAGGCCGCCCTCGGTGAGGATGACGAACAGCGGCGCGGACAGCCCGGTGGTGCGCAGCAGGCGGCACAGCGACTTGGCGCGCGCCAGGTCGCGTCGGGCGTCGACGAGGACGACGTCGGCGGGACCGGCGTCCAGCAGCGCGGTGGCCTCGGCAGGGACGATGCGCACCGCGTGGGGAAGCAGGCCGAGCGCGGGTAGGACCTGCGCGCTCGGGGACATCGCGTCGGTGAGGAGCAGCAAGGCGGCCATGAAGGGCTCCCGGAGATCTCGAACGTGTGAACCGGAAGGCGCCGTTGCCTTGCTCGGAAGGTACAGCAGTGATCCGCTCCCGCACCGCCGACGGCCGGCGACTGTGGGCCACGACACTCCCCGGTCGGGACCGGTCCGGACCTGCTCGCTCGGCCCGGGGCCCGAGCTGCTGGCAGGCTGGCCGGCATGAGCACCGTCCGCTACTTCGCCGCGGCCAAGCAGGCCGCGGGCACCGGCTCCGACGAGGTGGAGGCGGGGACCCTCGCCGACGCGCTGGCGGCGGTCCGCCGGCGGCACGACGAGCGGTTCACCACGGTGCTCGGCCGGTGCTCGTTCGTCGTCGACGGCGACCCGGTCGGCGGCCGGGACCACGCCACCGTCGCCCTCGCGCCGGGCAGCACGGTGGACGTGCTGCCGCCCTTCGCCGGGGGTTGATCCCAAAGGCAGGGTGCCGGTCTGTTGCGCAGCGCACACTGTGCGCATGGGTGCAGGGGTTCGAGCGGGGCTGACCGCGTGTCTGGTCGCCCTCGTCCTGCTGCTCGCCGGCCTGGCGGCCGTGCCTGCCGGGGCCACGTCGCAGACGCTGACCGGCACGATCTACGGCTCCGACGGGCGGGCGGTCAACGCCCTCATCGGCTTCGACCTCAAGGACGAGCTGGGTCGCACCCTCGGCGCGACCGGCTGCGTGCAGTCGGCGATCTGCCGGGTGGACGGCTACGCCATCACCCGCCGGGTCAACGCCCAGCTGCCGCCTGCCGGCTCCACGGAGACCCGCCGCTGGGCGACCACCTGGTCGGTCACCGTGCCGTCCAACACCGCCCGCGTCTACGTCGAGGTCTATCCCCAGGGCCCCGGCGACGCGGGCGTGGACCAGCGGCGCTACGGCTCGTCGTACCGCCGCAACCTCCCGGTCCCGTACGGCGGCCGCGTGAACCTGCGGCTGCCCCTGGGATGCGGCGCTGGCGGCGACGCGGGCTACGTCAACGGCTACAGCACGGTCGACGGCAAGCGGACCGAGCTCAAGCGGGTCACGGCCTTCTCGATGGAGGAGGACAACAACGGGCCGTCGCCGGTGCTCGGCTTCCAGATCGGCACGACCGAGAGCAACGGCTACTACACGCTGCCCCATCTCAGTGCCGGTGCGGTCGGCGGGGCGGCGGGGCAGCGCTACCAGGTGATCGCTACCGCCCCCGACGGCCGGGTCAAGCGGTTCTACGGCGTGCGCGTCGTCGGGTGTCGCGGCACGCCGCTGAACATCGTCTTCGACTGAGGCTCGGGGCGGGCTGCCGCCGTTTCTGGTACGAAACGGGTCATCCTTCCCGGTCAGGAGCCCTTTCCCCGTGCGCGCGCGTCCCCTGCTGCTGGTCTTGCTGGTCCTGCCGGCGCTCGCCGGCGTGCCTCCCACGGCGCTGGCCGCGCCGGTCCCGGTGCCCGCCGGCCTGCCCGGCGCGCCGGTGAGCTTCGCCGGGACCATCAAGGGCAGCGACGGGCGGGCGGTCAACGCCCTCATCGGCCTGGACCTGCACGACGAGCAGGGCCGGCAGATCGACTCGCGCGGCTGCGTCGAGAGCCCGGCCTGCCCGGTCGAGGGCTACGCGATGAACATCCGGGTCAACCGCGACCTTGGCGCCGAGGGATCGCCGGACACCCGGCACTGGGACACGACCTGGGCCGTGCAGGTCCCGCCCAACACGGCCTCCATCTACCTCGAGGTCTATCCGCAGGCCACCGGCTTCGGTGGCACGGACGAGTCGCGGTACGGGTCGGCGATGCGCCACAAGGTGCCCGTGCCGTTCAAGGGGCCGGTCCACCTGCGCCTGCCGCTGGACCGCTGCGACCTCGGCGGGACCACCGGCACGATCGCCGGGGTGGCCACCAAGGGGGGCCGGCGGGTCGCGCTGACCCGGGCCATCGCCTGGTCGCTGCAGCCGGACAACAACGACGCCCGCCCCATCCTCGGCTGGAACGTCGAGCCGGGCAGGGACGACGGCTCGTACGTCCTGCCCAACCTGGCGTCGGGGCAGAAGTACCAGGTGTGGCTGACCACGTCGGCGGGTCAGGTGAGGAAGACGTTCAAGGTCCCCGTGCGGCCGTGCGCGACGACCCGGTTGGACGTCCGCTTCTGAGGGGGCCCGTCTCTCTGGCACGATCCTCCGGTGACCGCCGCGCCCGCTCCTGACCCCGGGGTGACCGAACTCCCGGACGGCGCGACCGGCTCCGCGGTGCGCCCGCCGCTGCTGCTGCTGGCCAGCGGCTGCGCTCTGGTCGCGGTCGTCCTCGCGCTGGCGGCGCTGCCGAGCGGGTACGCCCTGGCGGCCGCGGTCCTGGTCCTGCAGGTCGTGCTGGTCCTCGGCTTCCTCGCCCTGGTCGACGCGCCGGCGGCCAGCGGGACCTTTCTCATCGCGGTCGCCGCCGCCGCGGCCGCCGATGCCCTGGCGCTGGCGGACGACGGCCGGGTCGGCGACCTGGCCGGCGTGGTCGCCCTCGGGCTGATCGCCTCTCTGCTGCACCAGCTGGTCCGCCATCCCCGCAACCGGGTGACCGAGGCGCTCGCCGACACCCTGGTCGCCGTCGTGCTCGTCGTCTGCGCGGCCTGCCTGGTGGCCCTGCGCGCCGACGACGGCGGTGAGGACGTGGCGCTGGTCGCCCTGGCGACCGCGGGCACCGTGCTGCTGGTCGGCCGGCTGGTCGACCGCTTCGCGCCGCGTCCGGTGCTCACCGACGGCACGGTGCGCGGCTGGCCCGGCCTGCTGGTCGGCCTCGCCGCCGGCGTGGCCGCCGCGCTGGTCACGGCCGGCCTGGTTGCCGACGGCACCGAGCTGGCCGACCGGGCCGCACTGCTGGGGCTGCTCGTCGCGGCCTGCGTGGCCGCCACCGACCTGGCGGTCGACCTGTCCGCCGCGGAGCTGCGATCCGGCCGGCTGGACAGGCGCAAGGTCGACGCGCTGCGCCCGGTCGGGCTGCTCCTGCCCTTCGCGGCTCTCGGCCCGGTCGCCCTGCTCGCCGGCCGCCTCGTCCTGAGCTGATGCGCCGGTTGCTCGTCGTCCTGGTCCTGCTGGGGACGGTGCTGGTGGCTGCCGACCGGGGGGCGGTTCTGATCGCCGAGCGGGTGCTGGGAGAGCGGGCGCAGACCGAGGCCGGGCTGGCCAGCCGGCCCGACGTGGACATCGCGGGCTTTCCGTTCCTCACCCAGGCGCTGGCCGGCCGCTACGAGCAGGTGCGCCTGGAGCTCTCCGGCGTCATCGCCGGGCAGGTCGACGTCGAGCGCCTCGACGCGCGGCTGCGCGGGGTGCAGGTTCCGCTGGGCGACGCGATCGGCGGCCAGGTCACGCGCGTGCCGGTCGAGGGCCTCGACGCCGACGTCGTCGTCGGTCACGACGAGCTGGCCCGCCGCTCCGGCCGCGACATCACCCTCAGTTCGCACGGGGACCAGCTCCGGGTCAGCGGCGAGGTCGAGGTGCTCGGCCGCACGGTGACCGCCGCGGCCATCAGCGACGTGCGGCTCGACGGCGACCGCATCGTCGTGCGAGCCCAGAGCTTCCAGGTGGGCAACGGCGTCGCCGACCGGGTCGTGAGCGCCGTGCTCGGCGACCGCTTCGACTTCACCGTCCGGCTGGGCGCCCTGCCGTACGGCCTGCGGCTCACCGGGCTGCAGGTGCGGCAGGACGGCGTGCACCTGGCCGCCGAGGCCGGACCCACCGTCCTGTCACGCTGAGTGACGGGCGCCTGGTCCCTCGATCGGGCTAGTCACGAGATGGCCACAGCGGACCACTGCGCTTTTGTCCGATCTGCGAGAGGGTCGTCCCCGGAGGCCCCCACTTGGGGCGGGGTCACCAGGAGGTGCGTCGGATGATTTCCCTGATCGGCACGTTGGCGCAAGGGTGGCTGTGGGTGACCGTCGTGTCGCTCGCTCTGCTCGCGACCGTCGTCCTCGGCCAGACCGTGGCCGGCAAGACGGTGGCTGTGCTGCGCCGGCTGCGCCGCGCCGAGCCGGTCCGCGTGCCGGTCGCCGGCACGCCTGCGCTGATCCGCTAGTCCCGGGAAGCACCTGCTGCTCTGCGCGGTTGCGCGGAGCGTGGAGGTGCTGATCGTGGTCCTGGTCGTGTCGACCCTGCTCGGCGTGCTCCACCGCCGGCGTGAGGGGAAGGTGCGACAGGTGGACGAGCGCGATCGCCGTCAGGTCCTCGCGTTGCTCGGCGAGGCGCCGGGGGAGCGGGCCACCCTGCTGCAGTTCTCCAGCGCGTTCTGCGCCCCCTGCCGGGCGACCCGGCGGGTGCTGGGCGACATCGCGGCGCAGACCGAGGGCGTGCGCCACGTCGAGGTCGACGCGGAGTCGCACCTGGAGCTGGTCCGCGAGCTGGGCATCCTCAAGACGCCCACGACCCTCGTGCTGGACGGTCGCGGACACGAGGCGCTGCGCGCGGTGGGGCAGCCGACGACGGCCGCCGTGCTGCAGGCGCTACCCTCGTGACCATGCAGCTGGTGCTCACGAAGCGCCGCGCGGTGGACCTGTGCCGCGTGGCCGGCTGCGTCTGTCCGTCTCCCTGACCTGGACCCGTTCGTCCGTCAGAGGAGACCCCGCACCATGATCGACCCAAGAGGCCCGCGCTTCGGCGCGTGGATCACCACGTTCGTCCTGGCGGCCGTGCTGCTGACCGGCAGTGCGCTGCTGCTCGCCGCGCAGGCGGTCGTCTTCGCACTGGGCACCCGCGGCCGCAACCCGTACGTCCTGCTCTGGAAGCGCTTCCTCAAGCGCGGCGGGCCGGCGGAGCTCGAGCCCGAGGCACCTGCGCGCTTCGCCCAGCTCGTCGGGCTGGTCTTCGCGACCGTGGGGACCGTCGGCTTCCTGGCCGGCGCCACCGCGGTCGGCACCGTCGCCACCGCCCTGGCCCTCGCGGCGGCGTTCCTCAACGCGGCCTTCGGCGTCTGCCTGGGCTGCGAGCTCTACCTGCTCGTCAAGCGTTTCACCCACCGCACCCCTCACGAAGGAGCTCCCGCATGAGCCGCGCAGACGTCCTCGTCGACGCCGATTGGGCCGAGGCCCACCTGGACGACCCGAAGACCGTGTTCGTCGAGGTGGACGAGGACGTGTCGGCCTACGACGGCGGGCACCTCAAGAACGCCGTCCGCCTGGACGGGACCAAGGAGCTGCAGCAGCCCGCCGTTCGCGACGTCATCGACCGCGACGACTTCAGCAAGCTGCTGAGCGCCAAGGGCATCAGCAACGAGGACACCGTCGTGCTGTACGGCGGCAACAACAACTGGTTCGCCGCCTACGCCTACTGGTACTTCAAGCTGTACGGCCACTCGGACGTCAAGCTGCTCGACGGCGGCCGCAAGAAGTGGGAGCTCGAGGGCCGGGAGCTGGTCAAGGACGCTCCGGAGCGCCCGGCGACGCAGTACCAGGCCAAGGACCCCGACCTGTCGATCCGCGCCTTCCGCGACGAGGTCGTCGCCTCGATCGGCAGCAAGAACCTGGTCGACGTGCGCAGCCCCGACGAGTTCAGCGGCAAGATCAAGGCCCCGGCGCACCTGCCGCAGGAGCAGTCCCAGCGCGCCGGTCACATCCCGTCCGCGATCAACATCCCGTGGAGCAAGGCCGCGGCCGACGACGGCACGTTCCGCTCCGACGAGGAGCTGGCCGCGCTGTACGGCGAGCAGGGCTTCGACGACAGCCGCTCGACCATCGCGTACTGCCGCATCGGCGAGCGCTCGTCCCACACCTGGTTCGTGCTGCACGAGCTGCTCGGCAAGACCGACGTGAAGAACTACGACGGCAGCTGGGCCGAGTACGGCTCCCTCATCGGCGTGCCGATCCAGAAGGACGTCTGATGTGCGGCTCGCCTGACCAGGACACCCTGCCCGCGCTGTCGGTCTCGGCCAACGAGGCGGTCATCCACGGCTTCGTGACCCGCGACGGGTCGCCGCTGCCCGGCGCCTACGTGCGCCTGCTGGGGTCGACGGGCGACTTCACCGCAGAGGTGCAGACCTCCGCGACCGGCTACTTCCGCTTCTACGCGGCCGACGGCGAGTGGACGCTGCGGACGCTGTACCGGGGCGGCTCGCTCGACACCGCTGTCTCGGCGACCAAGGGAGCGGCCGTGGAGGCCGCTGTCGAGGTCCCTGCCTAGGTCTTGCTGCACGAGGGCCCGGTCGCTGCCGCGACCGGGCCCTCGCGCGTTCCGGGCAAGTCGGGCAGGCATTCGTCCTTGTGCAGCAGGGGTTGCGGCACCCGGCCTAGTCACTTCGAGCAGTCCTGCGAATGGTCCTCATCTCGTCCTCAGGACTAGATGCAGCTGGCCCGAACCTCTTGTCAGCGACTAGCCCGCCAGCGGCTGGCAAGACTTCGAAAGAGGAACTCCCATGCGCAAGCGCACTCTCGGTGTCGTTCTCCTTGCCGGCCTGGCCATGTCCGGTGCCGGCGCCTTCACGGCCAGCAACACGATTGCCTCCAGCACCGCGGGCTTCGGCAGCGGGGCCGTCACCGGCGTCACGGTCACCAACACCAACTACACGCTGGCCGCACTCGACAACAGCAAGATGACGGCGATGTCCTTCACGCACGCCGTGGACCTGACCGGCAAGACCGTCCTGCTGGAGCTGAAGAACGGCACCACGCCTGTCGTGACGACCAACGCATGCGTGCCTGGCGCCGGCGGCACGGCCAAGACGGTCTGTACGTTCACGGTCCCGGTCGGGGGGGTTCCGCTCACCTCCTTCGACGGGTTCGACCTGACCGTCCACCAGTAGTCGTCGGTCGCTGACGGCGGCGGCCCGGACTC
This sequence comes from Frankiales bacterium, assembly GCA_025965735.1. GTDB lineage: Bacteria > Actinomycetota > Actinomycetes > Mycobacteriales > SCTD01 > SCTD01. The sequence continues at coordinate 5,307 of JAOPWK010000097.1, read as the reverse complement.
TTCCCGGGCCGCCGCCCAGCCCGTTCCAGAAGGACCACCGTCATGAGGCGCAGCATCCACGCGGTTGCGTGGGTGCTGCTCGTCGTTGCGGCGGTCGCGCTGTGGCCTCAACGCTGGGGCGGCACGATGACGTACGTCCTCACCAGCGGGACGAGCATGGAGCCGATGTTCCAGGCTGGTGATCTCGCCGTGCTCCGCACCGCCCCCGAGTACCGGGTGGGCGACGTGGTCGCCTACCGCAGCGACGTGATCAAGCAGACCGTCATGCACCGCGTGCTGACGGAGAAGGACGGCATCTACACGTTCCAGGGGGACAACAACGACTTCGTCGACCCGGACCGGGTGCGGGACGAGCAACTGCTGGGCAAGCTCGCGCTGCGCGTTCCGGGTGTGGGTCGCGTGGTCTCGTGGCTGTTCAAGCCCGTCAACGTGCTCGTCGTCGTGGGGGCGCTGTACCTGTTGTTCTCCGACCGTCGCAAGGAGCCCGCGGCGGTGCCGGCCGCGACCGCCGCCGAGGAGCCGCTGGTCGTGGCCGTCGGCGCCTTCCGCGTTCCCGAGAGTGCCGTGGTGGCGGAGCTGCTGAACGAGGCCGACCTGCATCGCGTTGCCGCGCGCTACGGCCGGCCGGTGCTGCGCGACGGGGCCTCCGGCGAGAGTTGGGTTCACGACGGCTCGCTCGTGTACCGGTACGCCGTCGAGGTGGAGCAGGCCCCGGAGGTGGGCTCAGGACGCGACTGGCAGTACGGCGTCGACCCGGACGTTGTCGCGCTGCTGCCGCGGCCCCGTCGCCAGAGCGTGCAGCCGTCGCACGGTGTCGACCTGGGCAAGCTGCTGAAGTTGGGTTAGCCCACCGCGATCGTCAGTGGCTGCGGCCGATCCGAGGGCTGGAGCAGTGCCGCCACGTTGCAGGTGTAGGTGGCCTCGTATGTCCCGGACAGCCCGAGCCCGCTCAGGAGCGTGAAGACGCCAGGGGTGCAGGCAACGGACGGCGCAGTCGGCACGCCGAAGCGGGCCGTGACCGGCTTCGGGATCGTCAGGGTCTGGAGCAGGCCGGTACCGCGCAGCCTCGGGGTCACCGTGGTGATCGTGCCGGCGCTGCTGTCGTACGACAGGGAGACGAGGGTGCCGCCCGTCACCGTCGTGGACCGGTTCACCGCCGTGCTGTCCTCCACCTGATTGCCGGCCGTGGAAGCTGTCTGCACCGTCGCCGCGACGCAGCCCGCGAGCAGCGCGAGAGCGAGCAGCGGGCGGCGCACAGCGTCCTCCTGGCAGAGCGGTTGTTCTTCAATCGGCGAGTAGGTGGCGAGCCTGGAGGTTGTCACCAGGTGCACCTGGTCGCGAGCGCCTGGTCATCAGGTTCCCCGGAACCTCCCCCGCTCAGGCCGCGCACACGAAGGGAGACGGCGGCGCGGCGGCGCAGACCCGGGCGAAGCGGGACAACTCCCGAGCGTGAATGCGCCGGACGGCGTAGTCACAACCATCAGGACTAGTCATGTCCTGCGCTGCGGGACGGTCCGACACCTCTGATGTAGTCACACGGAGTGACAGCGGGCCCAGCCCGCAGAGCTACTGGAGCCGTCATGCGCAAGGCCCTCATCTGCACCTCAGCGGTCGCCGCTGTGGCTGTCGCACTCGTGGCCCAGCCGGCGCAGGCCGACAGTGCCCTGGTCACCCTGCCGGTCGGCCTGGCGAACCCGACGCTGTCCATCGCCGCGCCGCTTGCGGTCGTTACCCCTGGCGACCCTGCGACGGCCACGATTGCGTCCGTCGTGAGCGACCTGCGCCTGTCCGGTACGGGCTGGACGGTCACCATCGCGGCTGAGGATCTGAAGATGGCCGGCGTCACCGACCCGAGCAACGACCAGAAGATCCCGGCCAGCACCATGACGGCCTACACGGGGGATGTTGAGTCGACGGTGCCCGGCCTGGTGACCATCGCGGGGGAGTTCACGGCGAGCACTCCGCTCCCGCTGGCCAACACCAGCAAGGACCTTCTGACGGCCACGTCCCGCACCAACGTCAACACGGCCGCCTTCACGACCACGGTGAAGATCCCTACCACAGGCAAGACGCAGGGCATCTACACCGGTATCGTCACGCAGAGTGTCAGCTAGACGGGTCCACCTCGTCCTTGCGGCACTGCTGTGGGTGCTGCTCCCTCCGGCGGCGGCGACCCAGGCGGTCGAGTCGGAGGGGTGCCCGCCCGGCATCGGCATCGGGCTGCTGCAGTTCCCGCAGGAGCGGGCCGAGGATCCGCGGGCGCAGTCCTACGTCATCGACCACGTGGCGCCCGGCGCCACCTTCCGTCGTCAGTTCCAGGTCTGCAACGGCACCGCGGGCAGCATCACCGCGGAGCTCTACGCCAGTGCCGCCACAGTGGCGAACGGCTCGTTCCTGCCGGCCGACGGTCGCGCCATCAACGACGTCAGCCGCAGCATCACTGTCCAGCCGTCGTCGCTGACGCTGCCGGCGGGACAGGCAGGTGTGGCGACCGCGATCTTCAAGGTGCCGCGCGACGCGCAGGTCGGTGAGGGCTACGCGTTGATCTTCGCCGAAGTGGCGGGACAGGGCGCGACCGTACAGGCCAAGAGCCGCGCCGGCATCCGCGTCTACCTCGACGTCGGACCGGGCGGGGAGCAGCCGAGCGACTTCACGGTCGATTCGCTCCAGGCGGTCCGACGGGACGACGGGAAGCCGGCCGTCTTGGCCCGCGTCACCAACACGGGTAGCCGCGCCCTTGACATGTCGGGGGAGCTGTCGCTGTCGGCCGGGCCGGGGGGGCTCTCCGGTGGCCCCTTCGCCGCCGAACTGGGCACGACGTTGGGCGTCGGCCAGTCGGCACCCGTGACGGTGCCGCTGGATGACGCCATACGTGGCGGCCCTTGGCTGGCCACTCTGGCGCTGAAGAGCGGCCTGCTCGAGCGGCGGGCAGAGGGCACCATCACCTTCCCCGACGCGGCAGGTGAGCAAGCCTCGCCGGTACGGGCGAAGAACCTCCCGCTGCGCGAGGACCCGGGCTTCGTCATCCCCGTCGCGGTCGGGATCTTCAGCCTCGCGGCGCTCCTGCTGCTGCTCGTCCTGTGGCGGAGGCGGGCCAAGGACGAGGAGGACGGGGAAGCTCCGGCCGCTGCGTAGACTCGGGGCACCTACCGCGGAAGGCTGACCACGTGCTCGAGATCGTCTACACCGGCATCCTGGTGCTGGTGTTCGCCTTCATCGCCTGGTTCTCGGTGTACGTGGTCTACAAGCTGTACCAGGGGCAGCGCTAGCGATGCGGCTGTGGCGCCCGCTGCTGCTCGTCGGCGGCGCCGCGCTGTGCCTGTTCGGGGGCTTCCAGGCGGCCTCTTCGGCGACGGCCCGCGAAGTGGCGCCTCCGCCACCCGCACCGACGATGGCTGCTCCCGTCCTGCGCCCGTCGCAACCGGGCTCCACCGAGGTGGTCCCTACCAGCGCCGCCTACCGCGGCACGCAGCGTGCCTTCGTGCTGCACGTGCCGGACGGCCTGCTCGGGCCAGCGCCGCTCGTCGTCGCCCTCCACGCCCACAGCCAGCAGCCCAGCAGCATCCGCGCGTACAGCCGCTTCGAGGCGCTGGCTGACGAGCACGGCTTCGTCGTCGCCTTCCCTGGCGGTGCCGGCGGCTCCTGGAACGCCGGCACCTGCTGCGCCCCCGGTGCGGGCGAGGGCGTGGACGACGTCGCCTTCCTCGACGAGGTGGTGGCGCTCGCACGCGAGCGCACCGACGTGGACCCGCAGCGGATCGCCGTCGTGGGCGCCTCCAACGGCGGGATGATGGCGCTGCGGTACGCCTGCGAGCGCCCACACCTCCTCGCCAGCGTTGTCGCGGTCGCCAGCCCGCTCATCGCCTCCTGCACACGAGCGGGCGCCACGCCGGTGCTGGCGCTGCACGGCGGTGCGGACGCCGAGGTTCCTCTTGCGGGCGGGCTGAATCCGCGGCTCCGCGTCACCTTCCCGCCGGTGGAGCAGTCCTTGGAGCCGTTCCGTGCGTCGGGGGCGGAGGTGGAGGTCCGCGTCGTCCCTGCCGTCGGTCATACGTGGATGGACCGCACGAAGCACGGCTTCGACGCCTCTGGAGCCGCCTGGGCCTGGGTACGGGACCACCCGCGGGTCTCCTGACCGTGGCCGGCTTGTGAACGACCGTTAGCATCCGGCCGTGGACTTCTCGATCACGCCCGAGCAGGAACAGCTCTACGCCTCGATGAAGCGGCTGGCTGCCGAAGTGGTCGCGCCAGGGGCGGCGCAGCGCGACAAGGACGGGCGCTGGGACCCCGACGTCTGGAAGCAGCTCGCCGCGGCAGGCGTAGCCGGGATGCCGATCCCCGAGGACCTGGGCGGTTCCGGCGGGTCGATCATCGACTGCTGCCTCGTCAACGAGGCGCTCGCCGAGGGCGGGCACGATGGTGGGCTGGGGCTCAGCCTCGGCGCGCACTGGGTCATCGGCAGCGTCCCGATCTGGCTGCACGGCACCCCCGAGCTGCAGCAGCGCTGGCTGCCCGGGCTGTGCGACGGCTCGCTCATCGGCGCCTGGGCTTCCACGGAGCCGGAGGCCGGATCCGACGCCGGCGCCATCCGTACGACTGCCGTTCGCGAGGGTGACGACTTCGTCCTCAACGGCACCAAGATCTTCATCACCAACGGACCGATCGCCGACGTCTGCACCGTGTTGGCGAAGACCGAGAAGGGTCCCTCAGCCTTCGTCGTCGACACCACGACGCCAGGCTTCGTCGTCGGCCGTGAGCTGGACAAGATGGGCTGCAGGTCCTCGCCGACCGCCGAGATCCACCTGCAGGACTGCCGCGTACCGGCGACGTCCATGCTGTCCGTCGAGGGCGAGGCGCTGTGGCGGGTCGCGTTCGAGTGCTTCTCGTGGGAGCGCACCGTGATGATGGCCGCCACCATCGGCGGCATGCGAGCCACCATCGACGGGACGATCAGGTACGCCAAGGAGCGGCAGCAGTTCGGCAAGCCGATCGCGCACTTCCAAGCCGTGGCGCACAAGCTCGCCGAGATGGAGATCAACTACCAGGTCTGCCGGAACGCCGTGTACAAGGCCGCCTGGCTGAAGCAGACGGGCAAGGACCACATGCTCGAGGCCAGCGTCGCCAAGGCGATCACCGGCAAGCTCGTCGTCGAGAACGCGCTCGAGGCGATCCAGATCCACGGCGGCTACGGCTACCTACGCGACTTCCCTGCCGAGCGGGCGCTGCGTGACGCCAAGTTGACGAGCATCGGCGGCGGGACTACGGAGATCCAGAAGATGATCATCAGCCGTCTGCTGCTGGCATGAG
>JAOPWK010000029.1 GCA_025965735.1 Frankiales bacterium | reverse complement strand
GAGGAACCATGCACGCAGCCCGTCCCAGTCGGCCTCGGCCAGGCCGGTGCTGCGGCTCGCCTGCGCGCCGTCGAGGCCGACCAGCCGGGTGCCGGAGTTGGCCCGCGCCAGCAGGGGTGTCGGGTCGATGGCGCGGAGCAGCTCGCCGATCTGCGGCATGGTGCGGGCGATCTGGTCGACGAAGCGCTGCAGGTAGTCGATGAGGGCCGCCTTGAACGCCTGGAAGTCCTCGCGCCCGAGGTCGTAGCGCGACAGCACCTGGCTCAGGCTGGCGTAGAAGGCCCGCGTGCTGGTGACCAGCCGCTCGAACTGCGCAAACACCGTCGCCACCTGGCCGGCCAGCACGTCGGGGTCGGCGTCGGACAGGGCTGCGTCGTCGTACGCCTGCAGGATCCGCAGGCCGGCCAGGATGCCGCCGAGCATCTCGGTGGAGACCTCGCGCACGTCGTCGGTCGCGGCGAGCAGCTCCTCGACCTGCCGGTGGACCAGCTCGCCGCGCTGGGTGAGCTGGTAGCGGGCGCGGGTGGTGAGGTACTCCCGGATGCTGCGGGCCTCGGTCTCGCGCGGGCTGCGCGCGAGGTTGCCGTGGTTGACCAGGTAGGACAGCCGGGCGTCGACGACGTCGGCGTCGAGCTCCAGTCCGTGCGCGTCGCGCAGGCTGTCGGCGACCTCGCGGGCCGACAGGTCGGACAGCAGCCCGGCGGTGCCGGCGGTGAAGACGCGCATGACGGCGACGTACTGCTCGGACTCGTCGTTGACCGCGTAGCGCAGGGCCGTGAGGCGCAGGCGGTCGTACGGCGCGGCGCTCACGCGGCCGACGCTATCGGCAGCCTCGCCCACTGTGGACAGGTTCCGCCGCGTGTCGGTGCTGGTCGTGAGGACGGCCTCACCCGATGGAGGAGGACCGATGGACGATGTCGACGCGGCCGTGATCGCTGCGGCCGAGGAGCACGTGCGCACCAGCCTGCGCACGGCCGTGCAGCCACGGCCGAACGACTGCCTGGCCTGCTACCTGCACCGGGCCCTGCCGTGGCACGGCTGCGACGGGAAGCCGACCCTCACCCATGCGTGGCAGGGGCACCAGCGCGTACTGCGCCGCCGGACAGGTGGGCGATCGCCTTCCTCAAGAACCGAGGCGGCTACAGCGACTGCGAGGTGGCGGCCACGGACGTCGTCAACCACGCGAGCGGGCCGAGCCGCAGCACGGCCGTAGCGGAGGTGGTCAGAGAACGCGGGCGAGCGCAGCGCAGCGAGCGGCAACGAGATCGAGCAGCCGCTGCGGCAGGGCGCTGTCCAGCGCCACGACGTCCGCATCGCCGGCAGCGGCCGCCATCGAGTCGGGCAGCTGGCGCGCAAGAGCAGCGACCCGTCCCAGCACCCAGTCCTCGTCGAGGTCGAGCTGTGCTGCCGCCGTGCGCCAGCGGTCGGCCGAGACGCGAGCAGCCAGGTACTGCCCGCCGATGCGCATGGCCATCCTGAACTTCCCGGGGAAGAAGTCGTCGTAGGGCAGGGCGCTGGCCACGTCGTACAGCGGGGCCAGTCGCACCTGGTCAGCGCTCAGCAGCAGCGCGTAGTTCTTCGCGTGGGCGTCCGGTCCGGCGAGAAGCCAGTTGAGGGCGAGCGCGTCAGCGAATCGCTCTCGGGCCGACTGCGCTGCCTCCCCTTTGATGCATCGCGTCAGCAGTGCCGAGATCGCAGGAACGGAAGGACCCTTGTCGCTCTCGTACTTGTTCGTCGGGTCGATCCCCATGGCCTGGCAAAGGTCCTCCTGGTGGATGCGGACGACGTCCGCGCCGACCGTCGCGCGGTCGTAGCGTTCGACGCAGATCGCCCTCTCGTCGCCGATGGCGACGACACGTGACCGAGCGGCGAGGACGTCGACGCCGCGCGCGCTCTGCAGGCACAGGTGCTCGTTGAGGTCGTGCTGGTCGAGCCCCGCGATCGCCGGCTTGAGGATGTGTGTCGTCGCCGACTGACCGTACGGGCGGCCCCAGCGCTGCCCGTCGAAGCGCAAGGCGATCTTGGGCTGCGCGCCCGCCAGGCTCCACCGGCCGGCCGCGCCGTGCGCGCCCAGCCACGCCGTCTGATCAGTGCGGACCTCTCGCAGCAGCAGCGCGACGTCGGCCTCGGACAGCCACTCGACCCCCGACGGCGCGACAGCGTCGGCCTCGGCTTCCGGGACGAGGCGGAACCGGCCGGGCAGATCACGCCCGACCGCAGCGAGGAGTCCGAGCGGGTGCTTGGTGGTGGTGTGGAAGGTGCGCGCCCAGCGGGTGAGCACGCGGTCGTTGTCCGGCAGCAGTCCCCACAGCCACGGATGGACGACGTCGTGACCGTGCTCGGCTGAGGTCAGCGGCATCGACACGGACAAGGGGGTCGACGACGTGTCCGCGCGCCACTGATCGTCGTAGCCGAAGGTGATCTGGCCGGCCTTGCGGAAGAGCGTCCCGACCCGCTGGGTGCGATCGAGGACGACAAGCCGCTGGACCGACATCAGCCCGAGCCGGCGAGCCGGCGCAGGTGAGCGTCCAGGTCGACGTCATGCGTGGGCACGCTGCCGCTGGGCGTGGCTGCCTCGGGCGCATCGGCCGTCAGCGGGATCCCCAGCGTGGAGAGAACCCGCAGCACCAGACCGAGCTCTGCCCGGGGCTTGCCCGCCTCGAGGGAGACCACCCACCGCCGGCTGACCCCGGAAGCCACCGCAAGGTCCTCCTGCGTCATGCGACGGCGCATCCGCGCGGCGCGCACCAGCAGGCCGAGGTCGCCGGCCGTCTCGATGCGCGGCATGGCTTCCCCTCACCAGATGCTGAGCGCACGTTCGTGCGCTCTCGGCATTGTGCATGAACGTGCCCACATCGACAAGCGCAGTTGCGCACGTACGGGAACACCCCGAGATAAGCACGTTCGTGCGCATGGCCTCGTGGTGGCGCTCGGCTCTGCAGATACGCCGCTGCCCCGGCGCCTGTCGAGAGGGCACCGGGGCGGCGAGGTCAATCCCAAGTGTCAGCTGCAGCCGCTGGTGCTCCCGCACCCCTCGCACACGTAGCAGCTGCCGGCCGGACGCATCTTCGTCCCGCAGGTCATGCAGAGAGGAGCATCCGCCCCGATCCCCTGCATCGCCTCGAGCAGCTCCGTGGACGAGCCGACGGCGGCCGGAGCAGCAGCGACCGGAGCAACAGGCTTAGCAGCCTCCACCGGCACGCCCTGCGCCAGCGCCTCGACATCGACGTCGTCCTCAGCAGCCGGAGCGGAGCCGTAGGAGCCGGCCACCGTCGCCGCGCGCTCCTCGGCCGAGAAGATGCCGAGCTCCGAGCGCTTGTCGACCGGCAGGTAGTCCAGCGCCAGGCGACGGAACAGGTAGTCCATCACCGACTGGGCGATGCGGATGTCGGCGTCGTCCGTCATGCCGGCCGGGTCGAACCGCATGTTGATGTACTTGGAGACGAAGGCCTCCAGCGGCACGCCGTACTGCAGGCCGATCGAGATGCTGACCGAGAAGGCGTCCATGACGCCGGCCAGGGTCGAGCCCTGCTTGCTCATCTTGATGAAGACCTCGCCGAGCGAGCCGTCCTCGTACTCGCCTGCCGTGAGGTAGCCCTCGGCACCGGCGACGGCGAACGAGATCGTCTGCGAGCGGCGCTTCTTCGGCAGGCGCTTGCGGACCGGACGGGTGGCCACGACCACATCGTCGTCCGCGACCTTCTCGCTGTCCTTCTTGCTCTGCAGCG
>JAOPWK010000175.1 GCA_025965735.1 Frankiales bacterium | reverse complement strand
CGCCGACGGCGCCGCCGGGGTGCAGGCCTGCCTCGAGGCGCTCACCGCCGACCTCACGCACGCGATGGGGCTGGCCGGCGCGCGCAGCCTCGCCGAGCTGACGAGCGACCTCGTCGCCTGAGGCCATGTTCACCAGCGCGACAGCCGGCGGGGTCTGCCTGACCTACGGACCGGGCGAGCTGTTCGCGCTGCTCTCGCGCTGACGGGACAGCTCCAGCAGGGCCAGCGCGGCGGCGATCCCGACCAGCGCGAGCACCCCGCGCGGCGGGAAGACGTGGTGCTGCAGGAACGGCCAGCAGCTGGCGGCGCCGACCACGGCGCCCGCGAGCGCGTACGGACTGCGGTCGCGCAGCCACATCACCCCGCCGGTGACCAGCAGCGCAGCGGCCAGGGTGTAGACGCCGAGATCGCCCAGCCGGTCGCCGATCTCGTACACGTCGCCGAGGTTCGGACCCGGCTCCCCTCGCTCGTCGGCCCGCAGCACCTGGTGCGGGGCGCCGACGCCGGCGATGGCGTCCAGCGCGCCGTAGAGGACGGCGTACGCGGAGGCGAGCACCCGCGCGACCCACGCCGCAGCCCCGCGGACCCGGCGCAGCACGAACCACACCGAGGCGGCCACCAGCGGGAAGGCGGGCAGCAGGAGCAGGTGCGCCAGTCGCCACCGCTCCGCCGTCTCCGGCGTCAGGAAGACCGGGTGCAGCAGCCCCAGCCCGGCGACCAGGAGCGCAGGCAGGGCAGCCAGCAGCGGCAGCAGTGCGGTGCGGGGGCGGGGCACCGGCCGAACGCTACGGCCGCGGCGGCCGCACCGCCCGCGGACGTCGCACGGCCTTGACCGGCGCGACCCCTGGCCGTAACGCGGGACGCGCAGCCTGGCTGCATGACGACGACGACCCTGGCACCTGCACCCCCGACCCAGCGGCGGCGGCAGCCCCGGCCGGCTCCGCCGGCGCCTCCCGCGTGGAGCTGCGTGAACTGCACGCACGAGAACGCCGGGCCGCGCTGGCGCTGCCGGGACTGCGGCACCACGCGCGAGTAGGTCGTACGGTCGGCCGCATGGCCTGCCGCATCTCCGAGCTCGTGCTGGACTGCCGCGACCCCGACGCGCAGGCGCGCTGGTGGTGCGAGGTGCTCGACTGGGTCGTGCTCGACCGCGAGGGCGACGACTCCATCGAGATCGGCCCGCGTGAGGGCTTCGGCGGGGCGGTCCCGACGCTGATCCTCAACGCCAGCAGCGAGCCGCGGCGCGGGAAGCTGCCGCTGCACCTCGACGTGAACCCGACGGACCGGGACCAGGACGCCGAGCTCGAGCGGCTGCTCGGGCTCGGCGCGGTGCAGGCCGACGTGGGCCAGGCCGACGACGTGTCCTGGTACGTGCTCGCCGACCCGGAGGGGAACGAGTTCTGCCTGCTGCGCAGGCAGCTCGACCCGCTCTCGTTCACGCGTTAGTTGACTCTGCCCACGTAGTAGCTGCTGCTGTAGATCCGGCGCTTGGAGACGGTGCGGCCCGCGGTCGGCGCGTCCCACATCATGCCGTTGCCGGCGTAGACCGCGACGTGGCCGATGCGGCCGTTGGTGCTCATGAAGATGAGGTCACCCGGCTGCTTCTGCGAGGGGCTGATCCGCTGCGTGGTGCGGTACATCTCGCCGCTGGTGCGCGGGAGCGCCTTGCCGGCCTGCGCGTACGAGTACTTCACCAGGCCGGAGCAGTCGAAGCTGTTCGGGCCGGTGGAGCCGTAGCGGTAGGGCTTGCCGTTCTGCTGCGCGGCGACCTGCAGCGCGCGCTGGCGGAACGTCGCCACCGACAGGGTCAGCACGGGGCTGACCGAGGCCGTGCGGGTCGCCGAGCCCTCGTAGACGGCGCGGACCTTCGTCGTGGCCTTGAACGCGAAGCTCTTCTTGGCGTGGCCGCCGCCGTCGGTGACCATCGTGCCGAGGAGCTCCCAGCCGGAGGCCGTCTGGCGCTCGACGCGCACGGAGGCGTTCGGCACGTAGGCACCTTCGGCCAGCAGGCGGACGCCCACCGCGTGGTTCCCGGGGGACACGGCGCCGGCGGGACCGGAGATGCGCATCGTCGTCTTCTGGCCGATGACGACCGGGCGCTCGGGGCTGACCGACGAGGCGCGGAAGGCCGAGCCGGCGTAGACGGCGCGCACCTTCGTCGTCGCGCGGAACGGGAGGGCCTGCTTGGCCAACCCCCTCGCGTCGGTCTGCAGCTGCGCGAGGGTCTCCCAGGTGCCGGAGACCAGGCTCTGCACCTCGACGGCCTCGCCGGAGACGTAGTCGCCGTTCGCGTCGAGCAGGCGGACCCCGATCTCGTGCGAGCCGGGGCTGACGCCGCCCTCGGGACCGGAGATCCGCATCGAGGTGGCCTGCTGCGCGGGGGCGATGGCCGCGGTGCTGGTGGCCGCGGTCGCGGACGGCGTCGGCTGCGTGTCGGCCAGGGCCGGCGTGCTGAGGCAGAGCGGCAGCAGGACGGCGGTGAGACCGGCGCTCATCGTGCTGCGCGTCGGGTGGAAGGACGGCTTGGCGTGCTTGGGCTGGTAACGGGCAGAGCGCATGGCGGAGCGGAGACCTCTCGCACGCCTACGAGGTGAGCTGTCGGGCTCGGCCGGAGAGTGGCCGGCACGTCCTGCGGTGAGGCAGGCCGTGCTTCGCCCCGAGGACCGCATCTCTGCGGCCCGTGGAGACCTGGGTCCCCCGCTCCCGCCCGGAACGTGGTGGCGTCCTTGCTGACCGGGGGCGGGACTCGGCGATCCGGTCGGACGTCGGCTGGTTGGTGCTCTTCGATTCTGCATGACGATTCGATGACAGAAGCCGGTTTCCTGCCCGCCGAAACGGTGAGCATCGTCACTCGCGCCGCCCTTGCCTGCTCGGCGTCGGGCCGTCCGCCTGGACCCGGTGCAGCCCCATTAGCGTTCTCCCGGTGAGCATCGCCGACCGCGACGCCCAGCGGGCACGCGTGTACCGGGCGGAGGACGCCTGGGGCGCGCGCCTCGACGCGGCTCGTCGCGGCGCTGCTCTGGCCACCCTCGGCGGCAGCGCGCTGGTGCTCCCGGCCGAGCGGCGGCTCGGCTCCCTCGAGGCCGCCGCCGGCTACTGCGCCCGGGTGGTGGCCCTGCCGGAGGTGGTGGGGGTGTTCGGGGCCGTGGCTCCACCGGAGCTGCGCACCCGCCGCGGGGTGCGCAGCGCGCACTGGGAGCCACCGGGCACCCTCGCCCTGCCGGTGCCCCAGCACGGTGAGCCGTGGGCGCTGCGCGAGACGGTCCTGCTGCACGAGCTGGCGCACCACCTGGCCGAGACCACCGGCCGCGCCCGCGGGCACCGGCCGCCCTACCCGGCCGCGGTGCTGCTGCTGACCCGGGCGGTGCTGGGCGAGGAGGCTGAGCTGGCGCTGCGGATCGAGTACGGCGAGCACGACGTGGAGGTGGGCGGGCTTGAGTGACACCGACCGGCTGGTGGACAAGGTCGGCAAGCTGCTGGCCCAGGCCGAGGGCACGGACAACGAGCACGAGGCCGCGGCCTTCGTGGAGCGCGCGCAGCAGCTGGCCACCGAGCACGCCGTCGACCTCGAGCTGGCCCGGTCCCGGCAGGCCGCGCGTCGCGGCGCGGCCGAGCCGCTGGTCCAGGAGCGGGTGGACGTCGGTGCGCGCGGCAAGCGCGGCAACCGGCACCGGGTGCTGCTCTACGACGTGGTGGCGCGCGCCAACGACGTGATGGTCAACGTCGCGCACGACAGCACCTACGTGCTCGGCTTCGGCCACCGCGCCGACCTGGACGTGGTGGAGCGGCTGTGGGCCTCGCTCGCGGTGCAGATGACGGCGGCCGCGCAGCGGCGGCTGGACGCCGGCGAGCACCGCACCGCCGGCGTGGCCGCGCAGACCTGGCGGCTCTCGTTCTACGACGGCTGGGTGGAGGCGGTCGGCGAGCGCCTTGCCGCGGCGCGGGCCAAGGCGGTCGAGCAGGCGCCGGTGCGGGAGGGCGAGCCCGGCACCGCACTGGTCCTGCGGGCGAAGAGCGAGCGAGTGCAGGAGTTCTACGCCTCCACCTCCGAGGCCCGCGGCTCCTGGCGAGGGCCGTGGACGGGTCGCAGCGCCGTCGACGGCAGGGCGCAGGCACGCGGCAGGTCCGACGGTGCGCGCGCCGACCTCGGCCAGCCGCGGCTGCGGCAGCGCGGGCAGCTCGGCGCATGACGCCCCGCTAGCCTGCCGCGGTGGCCGAGCTGCGCTTCTCGTACGGCGTGATGAGCGCCGGCAAGAGCACGCTCGCGCTGCAGGTCGAGCACACCTGGACCTCCGCCGGCCGGTCCGGCGCGCTGCTCACCAGCAAGGACCGCGGCGGAGCCGGTCGCGTCACGAGCCGGCTCGGCCTGCACCGCTCGGCGCTCGAGGTGGGCCCGGCCACCGACCTGGACCAGGTGCTGCGCGAGGCGGTTCCCGACGGCGGCTTCGTGGTCGCCGACGAGGTGCAGTTCTACGCACCGGAGCAGGTGGACGCGCTCGCCCGCTGCGTCGACCTGCGCGAGGTCGACGTGGCCTGCTTCGGCCTGCTCACCGACTTCCGCACCCGGGTCTTCCCCGGCAGCCAGCGGCTGGTGGAGCTGGCCGACGTGCTGGTGCCGCTCCCCCTGCCGGTCACCTGCTGGTGCGGACGTCCTGCGCGGGTCAACGCGCGCCTGGTCGACGGCGAGGTGGTGCACGAGGGCGAGCAGGTGGTGCTCGGCGACACGGCGCCCCTGGGTCCGGCGGCGCTCGACCCGGACGTGTTCGGCCCCGAGGTGCACTACCAGGTGCTGTGCCGCCGGCACTGGGCCCAGAAGCGGACGGCATCCGGGTCCTGAGGGCCGCATCCGCAGGAACGGCAGGCGGACTGCCGTGTCGCGATCCCGCCAGACAGCCAGCGCTGCAGGCCGCAGGATGACCGCGTGGACGAGGAGCGCCTGTGGCGCGCGGTGCAGGGGCAGGACCCGCGCTTCGACGGCTGGTTCGTGCTCGGCGTCCTGACCACCGGCATCTACTGCCGGCCGAGCTGCCCGGCCCGCACCCCGCTGCGCAAGAACGTCCGCTTCCACCCGTCGGCCGCCGCCGCGCAGGCAGCCGGCCTCCGTGCCTGCAAGCGCTGCCGGCCGGACGCCTCCCCCGGCACCCCCGCCTGGAACGGCCGCTCCGACCTGGCCGCCCGCGCAGTGCGCCTCATCGCCGACGGGGTCGTCGACCGGGAGGGCGTGCCCGGGCTGGCCAGCCGTCTGGGCTACAGCCGCCGGCAGGTCGAGCGCGCACTGCTGGCCGAGCTGGGCGCAGGTCCTCTCGCGCTGGCTCGCGCCCAGCGGGCGCAGACCGCCCGCACCCTCGTCGAGACCACCGACCTGCCGCTGGCCGAGGTCGCCTTCGCGGCCGGCTTCGGGAGCGTCCGGCAGTTCAACGACACGGTCCAGGACGTCTTCGCGCTCACCCCGGGCGAGCTGCGCCGGAGAGCCGCGCCGACCGCCGCCGCGGGGGCGCTCTCGCTGCGCCTGCCGTTCCGGGCGCCGCTGTGGCCGGACAGCCTGCTCGGGCACCTGGCCGCGACCGCCGTACCGGGTGTGGAGGAGTGGCGCGACGGCGCCTACCGCCGGACCCTGCGCCTGCCGCACGGGAGCGGCATCGTCTCGCTCAGCGTCCACGCCGGTCACGTCGCCTGCCGGCTGTCGCTCGCCGACCTGCGCGACCTCGCCCCGGCCGTCGCACGGTGCCGGCGACTGCTCGACCTCGACGCCGACCCGGTGGCCGTCGACGCGCAGCTCAGCGGGGACGAGGTGCTCGCACCGTGGGTCGCCAAGGCACCCGGGCGACGGGTGCCGGGCACCGTCGACGCGTCCGAGCTGGCCGTGCGGGCGGTGCTCGGGCAGCAGGTCAGCACCAGCGCTGCCCGCACGCACGCCGCGCGACTCGTGCAGGCAGCCGGGGACGAGATCGACGATGCAGAGGGCGGTCTCACGCACCTGTTCCCCAGCGCGGGGGCTGTCGCCGAGGTGGATCCCGAGGTCCTGAAGCTGCCGGTCTCCCGCCGGACCACCGTGCTGCGGGTCGCCCGTGCGCTGGCGGACGGGGAGGTCGACCTCGACCCCGGTGCCGACCGGGAGCTGGCCCGCGGCCAGCTGCTGGCGCTGCCCGGCGTCGGCCCGTGGACCGCCGACGTCGTGACCATGCGCGGACTCGGCGACCCCGACGCGTTCCTGGCGACCGACCTCGGCGTCGTCCTCGCCGCCCGCACGCTCGGCCTGGGCGAAGGTCGGACGCTGGTCCGGCGCGCCGAGCGCTGGTCCCCCTACCGCGCCTACGCCGTCCAACACCTCTGGGCCGTCGGCGACCACCCTGTGAACCACCTGCCCGTGGAGGCGATCGGATGAGGAGCCACACCGTCGTGGACAGCCCGGTCGGGCCGCTGACCCTCGTGGACGAGGGCGGGGCGCTGGCCGGCCTCTACATGCACGAGCAGCGGCACCTGCCGGACCGCAGCACGTTCGGCGCCCGCGACGACGGCGTCCTGCCGGACGCGCGCGCGCAGCTCGAGGCGTACTTCGCCGGCACGCTCCGCACCTTCGACGTGCCGCTCGCGACCGCGGGAACCCTTTTCCAGCAGCAGGTGTGGGCCGCGCTGCGCGACGTCCCGTACGGCAGCACCTGCACGTACGGCGAGCTGGCGGTCGCGGTCGGCCGCCCGTCCGCGGTGCGCGCCGTCGGTGCGGCCAACGGCCGCAACCCGGTCTGCCTGGTCGTCCCGTGCCACCGCGTGGTCGGTGCCGGCGGCGCCCTGACCGGCTACGCGGGCGGGCTGGAGCGCAAGTCCTTCCTGCTGTCGCTCGAGGCCGGCTGAGCTCGGCCGCGCAGCCGGTCCCACTCCTCGCGCAGCACCGCGTAGACGACGAGGTCGCCCCACTCCCCCTTGAAGCGCTCGCACTCGCGCAGGTGCGCCTCCTGCCGCATGCCGAGCCGCTGCATCAGCGTCGCGCTGGCGGTGTTGCGGGCGTCCGCCTTGCCCACCACGCGGTGCAGGTCGAGGGCGGGGAAGGCGAGGTCCAGCACGGCAGCAGTGGCCTCCGCCGCGTAGCCCTGCCCCTGCGCGGAACGCTCGAGCACGAAGCCGATCTCGCCCTGCTCGTGCTCGATGCTGCGCAGGAACAGCGTGATCGACCCGAGCACCCGCCCGTCATCGCGGCGCTCGACGGCGTAGGCCACGGCGTCGTCGTCCGCCTCCAGGGTGGACGCCGCGATGCGCGCGGCGAGCCACGTCTGCGACTCCTCGCGGGTGCGCAACAGCCACGGCAGGTACCGGACGACCTCCGGATCGCTCTGCAGCGCGTGGATCGCATCCAGGTCGTCCTCGCGGAACGGGCGCACCAGCAGGCGCGGCGTCCCGATCGTGCCGACGGTGAAGGTCATCGGGCTGCGTCGACCAGCAGGCCGCCCGCGACCACGAGCGGCAGCGCGACGAACAAGAAGACCCCGACGGCCGTGAGGTGCCTGCCGGACCCCGGCGCCTCCCGGTCCGGCCCGGCGCCCAGGACCGCGCGCGCGTCCGAGGTGGTGGCACGGGACAGCTCGGTGCCGCCGGTGATCGCGACCAGCGTGCCGAGGAGCATCAGCACCAGGCCGTACCGACGCAGGAACTCGCCGCTGACCAGCCACCACAGGCACGCCAGCAGGGCGGACGCCAGGGCGCAGACCAGCAGCATGACCAGCGCCTGCTGCAGGCCGGCTCGCACGTGCACGCCCGGACGCTAGCGAGTGGCCGCAGCAGAAGCCGCCCCGCGGGCGGCGCTGCGTGGGAGACTCGCGGCTCGGGGCAGCACCGGCGCCGCCGGAGGCCCCGCCCGTCAGGAGTGCGCCATGAGCAAGGACAAGGGCGGCCGCGCCGCCAAGAAGCCCAAGGCGGAGAAGAACATCAAGGTGAGCGGGCAGACGCCCGCAGCAGGCAGCGGCGCGGTCAGCGCGAGCACCGCGAAGGACAAGAAGTAGCCGCCTCGCTCGCGCGCGACGAGGTCCGCCGCCGCTCCGCCTGCGGCGTAGCCTCACCGCGTGGAGGAGCCGGCGGGACCTGAGGCCCGGCTGCGCAGGCTCCTCGACGCCGCCGAGGACGCCAGCCCGGTGCAGGCGGTGGAGGCGGTCACCCGCGAGCTGGGTCACGCCCTGCGCGCCACGGCTGTCTCGCTGCTCATCGCGGACCTGTCCGGCCGCGCACTGGTGCGCCTGGCGCACGTCGCTCTGGACGGGCCCGAGGACGGCTCCGACGCGCGACACGACGACGAGGAGCGGGCGACGGTCCTGCCGTTCGACGGCGGGCCACCGGAGCAGGCGCTGCGCACCCAGCAGGTGCAGGTCCTGGCTCCGGAGGACGGCCGCACGTGGACCGTGCTCGCGCCGATCACCGAGCGCGGCGAGGCGCTGGGACTGCTCGAGCTCCTGCTCCCGGAGCAGCCGTCGTCGGACGTGGTGGCCGAGGTGCGCCGCACGGCGCACGTCCTGGGCTACGTCGTCATCGCGAGCCGCCGGCACACCGACCTCTACGAGTGGGGTCAGCGCAGCACGCCGTTCAGCCTGTCCGCGGAGATCCAGCGGCGCCTGCTGCCTTCGGCCTACACCTGCGAGGGCGGCTCCTTCACCCTCGCCGCCTGGCTCGAGCCGGCCGAGACCATCGGCGGCGACACCTTCGACTACAGCGTGGGGCGCGACGCCCTCCACCTGTCGGTCACCGACGCCGTAGGCCACGGCGTTGTCAGCTCGCTGACAGCGACGCTGTGCGTCGGCAGCCTGCGCAACACCCGTCGGCACGGCGCCAGCCTGCTGGAGCAGGCGGCGCTGACCAACGAGTCGCTGCTCGAGCACGGCTGCGGACCGGTGGGCGAGGGCTTCGCGACCGCACTGCTCGGCCGGCTCGACCTGCGCACGGGAGAGCTGGACCTCGTGAACGCCGGGCACACCGCGCCCTACCTCGCGCGCGACGGCCGGGTCGAGCTGCTGGAGCTCCCCGCCGACCTGCCGCTGGGCCTGTTCGAGGGCAGCACGTACCGGAGCACCACCGTCCTGCTGCAGCCCGGGGACCGGGTCATCATCGTGACCGACGGGATGCTCGAGCGTGCGGCCGCGAGCCTCGACCTGGAGTCGCACGTGCGGGAGACCCGGATGCTGCACCCGCGCGAGGCGACGCGCGCCCTGTCGGACCTGGTCATCGACGCCAGCGGAGGGGTGCTGGCCGACGACGCTGCCCTTCTGGTGCTCGACTGGCACGGCGACCACGGCGCGCCCCGTCAGACCGTCGCGGGCGCGGATGTCACGCCGAGTGGCGGGATCTGACCCCGTACGCCCCGGGGCCTGCTACCGGGAGGTGTTGTGCTGCTCGATGATGCGATGGGCGATCTCGAGGATCGGCCGCGTCTCGTGGTCGGCCGCCTGTCGCAGCAGGCCCTCGGCCTGCTCTGCGCTGCAGCCCTGGTTCGCCATGAGCAGCCCGGTCGCGACGTCGACGTCCGCGCGGTCGTCGACATCGCGCTGGGCCTGCTCGACCGTGGCACGCGCTGCCGCGTACTCCGGTGACCGGCTGACCGCGATCGCGACCTGCGCCGCCAGGACGCTGGCGATGGAGACGGCGCTCTCGTCGAAGGGTCCGCGCCGGCTGTACAGGTTCAGCGTCGCGACGACGTCCGAGCCCCAGGTGGCGGGCAGCGACAGGACGCCGAGCACCCCCCGCTCCTGCGCGGCGCGGGCGAAGTGCGGGAAGGCGTCACCGGCCTCCACCACGTCCAGGCGCAGCGTCTCGATGCCGCGGAAGGCCGTCAGGCACGGGCCCTCGCCGCTGTCGTACTGCACCAGGTCGAGCTCGAGCGCCACGCGCGCCGTCGCCGCAGCCGTCGCGGACCGTCCCTCGACGGAAAGGGCGACGCTGGCCGCGTCGCAGCCGGGCACGGAGATGACGGCCGCCTCCGCGATCCCGGCGAGCGCCGCCCCCAGGGTGCGCTGCGACTGGAGGACAGCCGAGAGCTGCTCCAGCGCGGACACCACGTCATCGGCACTCACGGCGCCTCTGCAACAGCGTCCGTACCCCCGCGGCGGTCGACGATCCGCCTCGCGACGTCCCGGAGCTTCACGTTCTCGCGCTGGGAGACCTTGCGGAGCATGTCGAACGCCGCCTCGGGCGTCAGGTCCCGGTTGCTGCCCATCAGCACACCCTTGGCCTGCTCGATGACCGCCCGGGACTCCATGGCCTCCTGCAGCTGCGACGTGAGGTCGAACGCGGTCCAGTAGGCGGACACGTTCACCAGCACGGCAGCCCCTGCCGCAGCGACGTCCTTGCCGACCGAGGCGTCGTCGTCGCTGAACCCGTCGGGGACGTGGGCGTACAGGTTCAGGGCGCCGACCGCGACGCTGCCCGCCCGCATCGGCAGCGACAGCGTGCTCTGCACGCCGTGCTGCAGGCACGCCGCGGCGAAGCCCGGGTAGGTGTCCGCCTGGTCCGCCACACGTGGCACGTGCAGCACCACGTTGTTCCGCCAGGCGTCCAGGCACGGTCCCTTGCTGTCCCGGTACTGCGCCTCGTCGATCGCCGGCGACTCCACGTCGGTGTACACGGCAGTGGTGGGCCGGCCGTCCTCACCGAGCATCGACATGCCGACGACCGCCGCCGCAGGGACGGCCTCGAGCGTGATGTCGGCGATGCGCTGCAGCGCCTGGCCTACGGTCGTCTCGGTGACCTGGAACTGGGCCAGGGCTGACAGAGCAGCAGCGCGTGCGTCCACGGCGGTACCTCCGGTAGCAGCATGCCCCCCCCCCACTGCTGGAGGGAGATCCCACGCTACTCGCCGGCGCGCGGTCGGGCGCAGCGCCTGGGCGACGGACTCACACCTCGCGCGGCACCGCGTGCGTCGGCGTCAGCACCGCACGGAGGAGCTTGTGACCAGGATCCGACGCGGCACCGAACATGCACGGGCACCCGCCCTCTATGACCGTGATCCCGTGCCGGCGGCCGAGCGCGGTCGCCGCCGCTGACACGCTGCCCGCTCCGAGGGCCCGGTGCATCCAGACCGAGCCGATGCCCAGCGCGACGCACTCGCTCATGGTCGCTTCGGCGTGCTCAGGACGAGTGCCGATCACGACGCCGTCGATGCGCCCCGGCACCGCCGCCAGGTCGGGGTAGCAGGGGTCCCCTGCGACGACGGCGGTGTGCGGGTTGATGGCGATGACGTCGTAGCCACGCTGGCGCAGCCGCTGGTAGACGGTGTTGCTGCCGTGACCCTTCGGCGTCCGCGAGACTCCCGTCACCGCGATGCGGCGTCCGGTGAGGAACTGCTCGGCTGCCTGCTTCATCTTCATGGTCCCGCCCTCCGCACGGCCGCCGGACAGCGGCGCACCTCGAGGGTGACGCCCGAATGCGGTGAGGAGAAGGGCCGAAGGACCCGCACCCGCCGGCGCCGGACCAGGACCTGTGCCGACTTCTGCGGGACCTTCGCCCCTGACCGGGAGTGCCCGTGCTGCCTAGCGTCTGAGGTGTCAACCACAGAGTCCGAAGGGACGTCAGGAGCACACCATGAAGCGCAACCTCACCACCTACCTCGCCATCGCCATCCTCGCGCTCTTCGGCCTCGGCGGCATCGTCGGCGGCACCGTCGCGATCCAGATGGTCAACAGCAACCTCGAGGCCCAGGGCATCACCTTCGCGGCCGACACCGAGTGGGCGGGCCAGTCGGTGGACAACGGCCTGGATGCCCTGCGCTTCCAGGGCGTCATCGAGGAGCACGTCTCGGCGTCGCTCGAGCCGGCCGGCTTCAGCACCTACGAAGAGGTCTCGGCCGCGTCGCGCGCGACGGCGACGGAGTCGAACCCGGCCGGCGACCCGGAGCTCGCCGCGCTCCGGCGCTCGTCGCTCGACGGAAACCTGCTGCGCGGCACGCTGTTCAGCAGCTTCGCCTGGTGGACGGTCGGGTGGGTCGGCGTCGGCGCCGGCATCGCCTTCGCTGCCCTGGCAGGGCTCGCCTACCGGATCACCGGACAGAGCGCGCCGCTGTACTTCCCCGCCACCACCCAGCACCGCGAGGCAGCCCTGGTCTAGCGGACATGGCACGAAGGTCCGCCGGAAGGCGGGCCTTCGTGCTGTGTCCGGCCCGGCCTCAGCAGCAGCTCGACGGTCGCGCGGAGGTCGTCTACGCCTTGCGGGCTCGCACCTTGCGAGGTGCCGGCGTGTCGCCGGTGAGCCCGCTCAGGAGCAGGTCGAGGCTCTCGTCCAGCGCCGCGGCACCGTCGTAGCCCGCGAGCAGCGCCTTGGCCAGGCCGCGCAGGCGGGGGAAGTCCTTGTTCGGCAAGCGGTGCAGACCGAGTCGCAGCAAGGCGTCGGTCTCCTCGGGATCGACGACCACCTCCTGGAGCTCGTTCAGGATGTGACCGTGCAGCAGGCCCCAGTAGCTGCGGTAGACGTGCAGGGCCCGCACAGGCGTGTAGCCGGCGCGGACGAGCAGCTCCAGCATCTGCTCCAGCGGCCTCAGGGTCCCGATCGGACGCAGAGCCAGGGGCGTGGCCAGCGGCCGGGTGACGATCAGCGGGACGACGTTCGGGTGGGCCAGGGCCAGCTGCCGGAAGTCGTGCGCCGTGCGGCGCAGCTGCGCCTGCCAGTCGGGCACGTCGGTCGGCATGTCCAGCTGGGCGAGGACGAGCTCCGCCACCCCGTCGAGCAGCTCGGCCCGGCTGGTGGCGTAGCGGTACAGGGCCATCGGGTCCCGGTCCAGCTCCTGGCCGAGGCGCCTCATCGTGAGCGCGTCGAGCCCCTCCTCGTCGACGAGGCGCAACGCGGCCTGCAGCACGATCTCCCGGCTCAGCCGGGGTCGAGCACTGGGTCGAGCGCCGTCCTTGGTCATGCGTCCTCCCCGCCACGGATCCGCACCTGCTGTGTGACTCTACATCGTAGACAGGCGCCGCAGGACCCGACGTGCTGCCGTACCAGGACCGCGACGTCCCAGGAGCAGAGGCGACACCATGACGGTCACGCCCGACCACGGCGGACGGCTCCCGCCGCATGGGCAAGCGCGCCGCAGAGAGCCGAACGGTCCACCGGCCGGGGTCGCCGTCGCCCCCTGTCCCGGGTGTTCGGACTGGACCTGGTCCTGCTGCACGGCCGTCGGTCTGGGACGTCCCGGCATCCGCGTGACGTGGCCGATCGCCCGGCGACTGGCTAGGGCGCTGGTCGCAGAGACCGGCCACGGGTGGGCGCGGTTCCGCTTCCGGTACGACACCGCGGTCGCGACACCACGTCGGCTGCACGCCGTCGGCCCCGCAGGCGCGCTGGTCGACGTGACGATCTCGAGCCACAGGGCAGACGGGCTGCCCGCCGTCCCGGAGGCTGCCGCCACCCGCTGAGCCTGCCCGTCCGGGCGAGCCGCCTGTCCGGGACGTTCGCCTCTGGCGCGGGCACCGGTGACTCGTGAGGCTGGAGCCATGACCACGACTGGACCGGCCGCCCGCTCGCTCGAGCTCGCCAAGACGTACGGGTCGGGCGACACGACCGTGCACGCGCTGGCAGGTGTCACGGTGGCGTTCGACACCGGAGCGTTCACGGCCATCATGGGGCCGTCGGGCTCCGGGAAGTCGACGCTCATGAACGTCATGGCCGGCCTGGACACCGCCACCGGTGGCGAGTGCTGGATCGGCGACACCCCGTTGTCGGCCATGAAGGACAAGGACCTGACGGCGCTGCGCCGGGACGAGATCGGCTTCATCTTCCAGCAGTTCAACCTGCTCCCGACACTGAACGCCCGCGAGAACATCACGCTGCCCATGGACATCGCCGGCCGCACGCCGGACCCGGTGTGGCTGGCGCAGATCGTGGCGGCAGTGGGGCTGGGCGACCGGCTGGACCACCGCCCGGACGCGATGTCCGGCGGGCAGCAGCAGCGGGTGGCCGTCGCTCGCGCGCTGCTCGCGAAGCCGGCCATCGTCTTCGCCGACGAGCCCACCGGCAACATCGACTCACGAGCCGGCGCCGAGGTGCTGGGACTGCTGCGCCGCTGCGTCAGCGAGCTCGGGCAGACCGTCGTGATGGTGACGCACGACCCCGTCGCCGCCTCGTACGCCGACCGCGTCGTCTTCCTCGCCGACGGACGCCTGGTCGACGAGATCGTCAACCCCACCGCGGAGTCCGTCCTCGACGAGATCAAGCTGCTCGAGGGGGTGCCCGCATGATCCGCGTGATGCTGCGGAGCCTGCTCGTCCGCAAGCTGCGCCTGCTGCTGTCGACCTCGGCGATCGTCCTGGGCGTGGCGTTCGTCGCCGGGTCCCTCACGCTGACCGACACCCTCGGACGGGTCTTCGAGGACCTGTTCGTGAAGGTCAACGCCCAGACCGACCTCGAGGTCCGCGGGCAGGTCGCCATCGACGGCGCAACAGGTCCGACCGTGCTGCGCAAGCCGGTGCCAGCCGCGCTGCTCCCGGCCATCACCGCTCTGCCGGGAGTGCGCGCAGCGACCGGCGACGTCAGCAGCTACGCGCAGGTCCTCCGCAGCGACGGCGCCGCCTACGAGACCGGCGGCGCTCCCTCCAGCGGCATCAACTACGACGGGAACCCGGCGACCTCGCCGATGTCCCTGCGCCAGGGGCGGGCCCCCGCCGGCTCGGGTGAGGTGGCGCTGGACGTGACGACCGCGCAGAAGGCGGGGCTGCACGTCGGCGAGCGCATCACGCTGCTGCTCGCCAGCGGCCGCCAGGAAGCCCTCCTCACCGGCACCTTCGGCCTCGGCGACAGCGACAACCTGGGCGGAGCCAGCATCGTCGCCTTCGAGCAGAGGACCGCCGAGCGCCTCCTGGGGCGGCCCGGCGAGTACGACACCGTGCGCATCGCCGCGGCCGACGGCGTGTCCGTGCCGGACCTGCAGCAGCGCCTGACCCAGCAGATGCCGGACACCGTCGAGATCGCCACCGGGGCGCAGATCGCGGCCGAGTCAGCCACCGCGGTCAAGTCCGGCCTGGGCTTCTTCAGCACGCTGCTGCTGGCCTTCGCCGGCGTCGCGCTCTTCGTCGGGGCCTTCCTGATCTTCAACACGTTCAGCATCCTCGTCGCGCAGCGGCAGCGAGAGCTCGCCGTGCTCCGCGCTCTCGGCGCGAGCCGGACGCAGGTGACGAGCAGCGTGCTGGCCGAAGCGATCGTGGTCGGCCTCGTCGCGTCCGGCATCGGCATCGGCCTCGGCCTGCTCGTCGCCCTCGGCCTGCGCGAGCTCGTCGGCACCTTCGGGGCCACCCTGCCGACAGGACCGCTGGTGGTCAGCCCCCGCACCGTCCTGCTCAGCCTGGTCGTCGGCGTGCTCATCACTGTCGTGGCCGCGCTGCTGCCGGCGCACCGGGCCTCCGCTGTGCGGCCGGTGGAGGCCATGCGCGGCGCGGCTCCGGGGCAGGCCAGCACGGGCCTGGCGACGGTGGTCGGCGTGCTGCTCCTGCTCCCCGGTCTCGGTCTGCTCGTGGTCGGTGCAGGCGGGCGGCTGCCGCTGCTCGCCGCGGGGTGCGTCCTGACCGTACTGGCCGTCGCTGCACTCGCGCCGCTGCTCAGCACCTCAGCCGCGCGACTGCTGGGGGCGCCGCTGACGCACCGCGTGCCCGGTCGGCTGGGACGGCTGAACGCCATGCGCAACCCTCGGCGCACCGCCACGACAGCGACCGCCCTCATGATCGGCCTGGCCATGGTCAGTGCCGTCAGCGTGGTGGGGGCCTCGGCCAAGGCCAGCTTCGGCAGCGACATCCCGGCTGCGCTCGGAGCCGACCTGGTCCTCCAGCTGCCAGGGGAGCAGGGCATCCCGGTCGCGGTGGCACGCGAGCTGGCTGCACTGCCCGAGGTCGCGCACGCCGACGGGCTGCACCTGGGACAGGCCAAGGTGGGGAGCTCCCTGACGAACGTGACGACGCTGCCGGGTCCCGCGATCGGCCGCTCGATGGTCCTCGAGCAGGTCAGCGGCGACGTCACCGCCTTGGCGCCAGGGCGGATGCTGGTCGACCAGGACGAGGCGAGTCGGCAGGCTCTGCAGGTCGGCAGCCAGGCCACGGTGCAGCTGCCCCGCAGCGAGCCGCGCAGCTACCTGGTCGTCGGCACGTACCGCGCGAACCTGCTGGCGAGCAAGTACCTCCTGGACAGCTCTGCCGCCTCCGGCTTCGCCACGGCCGAGGACACCGTCCTGCTGCTCTCCGCCAGGCCCGGCGTCAGCGCTGCCGCCCTACGGGAGTCGGTGGAGGCCGTCACCGCTGCCCTCCCGAGTGCGCAGCTCCGCAACCGTCAGGAGCTGGCCGACAGCGCGACCTCCCAGATCGACACCGCCATGGCGTTCCTCAACGTCCTGCTCCTGCTGTCGGTCGCGATCGCCGTGCTCGGCATCGTCAACACCCTGGCGCTGTCGGTCATCGACCGCACGCGCGAGCTCGGACTGCTCCGGGCGATCGGGCTGTCGCGCGGCCAGACCCGCCGGATGATCACGAGCGAGGCCGTCATCGTCGCCGTCTTCGGAGCACTGCTCGGCATCGCCCTGGGGATCGGGTTCGGCATCGCCCTCCAGCAGGGCCTGCAGGACCAGGGGATCACTGCGCTCGCCATCCCCTTGGGCCGGCTCACGCTCTTCATCGCCGCGGCTGCTGTCACCGGCGTCGTCGCGGCGGTCCTTCCCGCCCGCCGCGCGGCAAAGCTCAACGTCCTCGCCGCAGTGGCGACCACGTGACGAGCGCGCGGCGCGCCGTCCCACCGGCGCGGGCGATGAGGCGTGAGCCGCCCCGGCGGTTCGGCTCCTGCCCCTTGCCGCCTTCCGCACCTCCTCGGGACCTTCGACACTGTCGGCACCGCACGCGCAGGTGCACGGTGAGGACATGACGAGGACGTGTGGATCCTTCTCCGTGACGAACGCCGTCGCCAACCCGCTCCTGGTGGTCCTGCTGAAGAGCAGGGCGGGGGTGGTCCTCGGGCGACGCCTCGCTGTCGTCGAGTACGTCGGAAGACGCACCGGACGGACGCACCAGCTCGTCGTGCTGTACCGACTCGACGACGGCCTCGCGCGGGTGCAGGTCGGCATGCCGGACCGCAAGCAGTGGTGGCACAACTTCACGACCCCGCGCGCCGTGACGCTGCACCTGGCCGGCCACCAGCACAGGACGCTCGCCCATGCAGTACGCCACGAAGCCGCGGTCGAGGTTGTGGCCGAGGTCGTGCAGCGCCACGGCGACCAGGTGCCCGAGCCGTCGCACCATTCTACGGCGTAGACTGGAAACGTAGGACCCCGACGGCGCCGTGACCGCGGTCTGGCTCCCAGGTGGCCCGGTCACCACCGGCCAGGCCCTGACCGTCCTCACGGCGGGAGCACTGGTCGGGACGGGAGCAGGCTGGATCCTGCGCAGTCGGTGGCGATGCTGCTCGCTCCGCTCACGTACGTGCTGGTGTTCGAGCTGCTGCGCTGGCGGACCGACGGTCGCTCAAGCAGCGCTCCGTCTTCAGCACCTCGGGCCACCGGCCGCTGTTCGAGCAGCCGGCGGAGTTCCACCGCTTCATGCTCGACGTCCTCGCCAAGACCTGATCCGCAGGCCCCAGGCTGGCCTCGGCGGACGACAGCGACGATGCCGAGCGCCCGGCGGAACGCTCAGGCGCGCTCGACGCGGTCTGCCTGCGGGCCGCGGTCGCTCTGACGGATCCCGTACCGGACCCGCTCGCCCTTCTGCAGCGGCTCGGCGTCGACGAGCACCGACATGTGCACGAACAGGTCGGCGCCACCCGCGTCCGGCGTGATGAAGCCGAACCCGCGCTCCGCGTCGTAGCGCGCCACCACGCCCTCGCCGGGACGGGCAGGCGCCGAGCGTCCCTTCGGGTGCGCCGTGGCGGCTGCTGCCGCCGGAGCGGCCGTTGTCCCGGCCCCTCGTACGAGCTGCAGGTCCCGGGCCTGCGGACCCTTGTCGCCCTGCACCACCTCGTACACGACGCGGTCGCCCTCTTCCAGCCACGTCAGCCCGTCGGCCAGCGCGCGGACCTGGACGAAGACGTCCTGGCCTCCGTCGTCAGGAGCGATGAACCCGAAGCCCTTGCCCTCGTCGTACCAGGACACGGTGCCGTCGGCGCCGTCGTCCGCAGCGTCCTGCACGGCAGCGGCGCCCAGCGGGACCACGTGCTCCGCCTGCGGCCCATGCTCGCCCTCGCCCTCGCCGACGAGGAAGGCGACGCGCTGTCCCGCCGTGACGACGCCGCCGGTGACGATGGCCGAGCTGTGCAGGAACACCTCCGACGTGCCGCCGTCGGGGGTGGCGAAGCCGTAGCCCTTGGCCGGCTCGTACCACTTGACGGTGCCCAGCACGCCAAGGGCTGCGCCCGCGGCCATGTCACCGGTGACGCGGACGCCACGTGCCTGCGGACCGCGGTCGCCCTGGCCGACCTCGAACTCGACGGCCTGCCCCTCGCGCAGCAGCCGGGTCCCGCCGCTGTCGGCGACGATCTCGGACACGTGCACGAACAGATCGGCGCTGCCGTCCTCGGGCGCCAGGAAGCCGAAGCCCCTCTCGGGGTCGAACCAGCGGACTGACCCTTGCGGCACGGGAGGCTCCAAGTCGAGAGATCGGGTGGGCTCCCATTCTCGCTCAGCAGCCGGGCGGCTCAGACGTTGAAGCGGAAAGTCGCATGCGTGCGTTGTTGAACGGGGCTCGAGAGGCTCACCCCCTCTGACCTGCGGTTTTGTGATGTGGAGGTAGGTCAGGGTCGGTCCTGTGTGGTTTCTCTTGCGGACTTTTTGCGGACTGAATGGCCCTCAAGCGGCTGCGCTGACGCCCTCTGCCGCGTCCTCGCCTGGCCCAAGATGACGAGGGTCTGGCTTCTCCCTGCACGGCCTCGCGCACAGCGCGTTGGCAGTCCGCTGTTGCCGATCCGACTGATGCGGTCGGTGTTCGACTGGTCGGGCCGTGCGCTGCGGGATCCGCGTTCAGGCAGCAGCAGAGCGACGACGCCAGGGCAGGGGTGCGCGGATGGGGACGGCCGCACCGTCAGGCGGAGATGTCGCGGACAGCAGAGGCAAGCCAGCGGTAGTGG
>JAOPWK010000167.1 GCA_025965735.1 Frankiales bacterium | reverse complement strand
CGCGGCCCGCCGCGGTCGGCCGCAGGCGCGTGAGCACGACGGCGATGAAGCCGGCGAGCAGCAGCAGCAGGACCAGCAGGCCGACGTAGCCGCCCGGCACGGCGCCCGCCGCCCCGTCGAGCAGCTCGAGGAGCTCGCGCACGGCGCGACCGGCGAGGCGGATCAGCAGCGGCGGCTGCGCGGCGTCGTACTCGGGACGGGACAGCTCCTCGCGGGCCGCGTCGCGCGCACCCTCGCGGGAGAGCTCGTTCACCGCGGTGCTGCGGCCGCCGCGGTGAGCGCCACGTCCAGGCCCTCGGCACGCATGCGGCGGTCGACGTACAGCAGCGCGCGGACGCCGGAGGTGAAGGGGGCGACCAGGGTCGCGCCGATGATGCTGCCGATCGAGGACAGGATCAGGGTGCGCGTGGTCAGCGCGCCGGTGCCGGAGAACAGGTCGCCGGCGGAGCCGTAGCCGAGCAGCTCGAACGGCACCTGGATGACCAGCGCCACGAACTGCGCGACGACGATCGTCAGCAGCGAGATGCCGAACACCCGCCACCAGTCGCTCTTCACCAGCAGCCACGAGCGGCGCAGGCTCGTGCCGAGCGAGACCTTCTCGAGCACGAGGGCGCACGGGGCGAGGGACAGCCGTACGTAGAGGTAGACGCCGAGGGCGGTGCTGCCGAGGGCCAGCGGGATCCCGAGCAGGAGCAGCACCGGCCCGGCGACCGCGACCAGGGCCACCGCGAGCGCGACGCCCACCAGCACCGGCACGGCGACGGCGCCCGCCACGACGAAGGCGCAGCCGATGAGAGGCAGCAGCGCGGGACGTACCTGTGCCCACGCCTCGGTCAGGCTGAGCGGCTGGCCGAGCACGGCCTTGCCGACGACGGCGGTGAGGACGCCGGTCAGCACGGCACCGGACAGCAGCGCGAGGACGATCGTGAGCAGCCCGCCGACGGCCGCGCCGCCGAGCGCGGACTCGAGGGCGTCGGTGTTGCCGCTCTGCAGCGCTGCCGCCTGGTCCACGTCGACGAACGGGCGGAACGCCGTCAGCAGCAGGGCGACGTTCGCGAGGGTCGAGATGACCGCGACGACCGCCGACATCCCGAGCGCGGGCCGGGGGTAGCGCCGCAGGACGCCCACTCCGCCGTCCAGCAGCTCGCCCAGGCCGAGCGGGCGCAGCGGGACGACGCCCGGCTTCACGTCCGGCCGCCAGCCCTGCGGCGGCTGGCCGAAGGGCGGCTGACCGGGGGACTGACCTGGTGCGGCCGGCTGCCCGTACCCCGCAGGCGGACCCGACGGCGCAGGCGGGCCCCAGCCCGCGGGAGTGGTCCAGCCGCCCTGCTCGCTCATGCCTCCATGCTGGCACGTGGTTGCCGGGCAGACGCGCTCGCGAGTGCGACGATGACGTCATGACCGAGAAGGCGTCGTCGTGAAGGGCCGCGTGCTGGTCGTCGACGACGACCCCGCGCTCGCCGAGATGCTCGGCATCGTCCTGCGCGGCGAGGGCCTGGAGCCGGCCTTCGTGGCGGACGGCGATGCGGCGCTCGGCGCGTTCCGCCGCGAGAAGCCCGACCTGGTGCTGCTCGACCTGATGCTGCCCGGCACCGACGGCATCGAGGTGTGCCGGCAGATCCGCGCCGAGAGCGGCGTCCCGATCGTCATGCTCACCGCGCGCAGCGACACCCTCGACGTCGTGCTGGGCCTGGAGAGCGGCGCGGACGACTACGTCGTGAAGCCGTTCAAGCCCAAGGAGCTCGTCGCCCGGCTGCGGGCGCGGCTGCGGCAGCGCGAGGACGCCGAGCCCGAGTCGCTGACCATCGGCGCCGGCGAGGACCTCGTCAGCATCGACGTACCCGGTCACAAGGTGGTGCGCGGCGCGGAGCAGGTGCAGCTGACGCCGCTGGAGTTCGACCTCCTGGTCGCCCTGGCCCGCAAGCCCAACACCGTCTTCACCCGCGAGGTGCTGCTCGAGCAGGTGTGGCACTACCGGCACGCCGCCGACACCCGGCTGGTCAACGTCCACGTGCAGCGGCTGCGCGCCAAGGTCGAGCGCGACCCGGAGCACCCGCAGGTCGTCGTCACCGTCCGGGGGGTCGGCTACAAGGCAGGACCGGCCTGACCACCGACCTCCCCGACGCGCCGGTCTCACCCGCTGAGCCGGCGGCACGCACCCGGCCGGAAGCCGTCTCGCTGGACCCTCCGTGGCGCCGGGTGCTGAGCGCAGTCGAGGTGCGCGTCACTCGGGCCGGCGGGCTCGTGGCGCAGCGCTGGCGCCGCTCGCTGCAGACCCGCGTCGTGGTCACGACGCTGCTCGTGTCGAGCGTGGTCGTGGCGCTGTTCGCCTCGCTGCTGCTCGACTCGGTCGGCCGCGGGCTGGTGCAGGCCAAGACGCGCGCGTCGCTGGTGGAGGCGCGGTCCGGGCTGCTGCTGCTCGAGGCCCGGCTGGCCGGTGCCGAGGGCGCCAGCTCGGACCGGCAGGAGCAGCTGCTGCGTGACCTCGTGGAGGAGGTCGCCTCCCGCGGGTCCTCCTCGGTCGTGGTCACCGTGCCGCCGCCGCTGTTCGGCCTGGAGATCGGCGACGCGCGGGTGCGCGACGTGCCGGCCGAGCTCGACGCGACGCTGGCCGAGCAGCAGACGACCACGTACGTCTACGCCGACGTGCCCGACGGCGACCGGCGCGAGCCCGGCTTGGTGGTGGGGTCGCCCGTCAGCGTGCCCGGGCTCGGCGAGTACCGCCTGTTCCAGTTCTTCCCGCTCACCGCCGAGCAGGAGACGCTGGGTCTCGTACGGCGGACCGCCGCAGCCGCAGGCGTCCTGCTGGTCGCCCTGCTCGGCGTTATCACCGGGCTGGTCGCGCGGCAGGTCGTCGCCCCCGTCCGGGCCGCGGCGTCCACCGCCGAGCGACTCGCGGCCGGGCGGCTCGACGAGCGGCTGCGGGTGCGGGGTGAGGACGAGATCGCCCGCCTGGGCTCGACGTTCAACTCCATGGCCGAGGCGCTGCAGGCGCAGATCCAGCAGCTGGAGGACCTCTCCCGGGTGCAGCGGCGCTTCGTCTCCGACGTCTCGCACGAGCTGCGCACACCGCTGACGACCGTGCGCATGGCCGCCGACGTCCTCTACGACGGCCGCGAGGACTTCCGGGCCGGACCCGCGCGGTCGGCCGAGCTGCTGCAGGCCGAGCTGGACCGGTTCGAGTCGCTGCTCGTCGACCTGCTGGAGATCAGCCGGTACGACGCAGGAGCCGCCGAGCTGGACGCCTCTCCGGTCGACCTCAGCCCGCTGGTGCGCCGGGTGGTGGCCGCCGCCGCGCCGTTGGCCCAGCGCAAGGGCAGCCGGGTCGACGTCGTGGTGCCGTCCTGGCCGGTCGTCGCCGAGGTCGAGGCAGTGCGCGTGGAGCGGGTGCTGCGCAACCTCGTCGTGAACGCCGTCGAACACGGTGAAGGACGTCCGGTCGAGGTGCGGCTGACGGGGTCCTCTGACGCCGTCACGGTCACCGTGCGGGACCGCGGCGTGGGGCTGCAGCCGGGACACGCCGGCATGGTGTTCACCCGCTTCTGGCGCGGCGACCCGTCCCGCGCCCGCACCACCGGCGGCACCGGGCTGGGGCTCGCGATCGCGCTGGAGGACGTGCGCCTGCACGGCGGGTGGCTGCAGGCGGCGGGCGTGCCGGGCCGCGGCTCGATCTTCCGGATGACGCTGCCGCGCAAGGCCGGCCGCACCGTGCCGGACACCCCGCTGGAGCTCCCGTCGTGAGGCGCGCCGCGCTGCTCGCCGGGCTGCTCCTGCTGCCCGCCTGCGGCCTCTCGCTGCCGGAGGGCGTGCGCTCCGCGGGTGACGTGCAGCCGGTCCGCGACGAGCCGGAGGCGCTGCGCGTCATCGCCCCGGGCCCGCAGCCGGGTGCGTCCCCGGAGGAGGTCGTGCGCGGCTTCCTGCGCGCGCAGGCCAGCCCGGACGACGACCACGCGGTCGCCCGGCAGTTCCTCGCCCCAGGCACCACCTGGGACGACGAGCAGGGCGCCGTCGTCTACCGGGTGCGCCGCGTCGTCCCGGACGACGACGCCGACCCGCTCACCTTCGCTGTCCGCTTCGAGGCGACCGCGCGCATCGAGCCCACCGGTGCGTTCGTCCTCGACGAGGACCCGGTCGTCTCGCCGTACGTCGTCGCCGAGCAGCCGGACGGCGAGTACCGCCTCACCTCGGTGCCCGACGGCCTGCACCTCATGGAGCCGGACCGCGCCCGCTCCTTCCGGCCGTACGACGTCTACTTCCTCGCCCGCGACCTCGACGGCCAGCCGACCGGCCGGCTGGTGCCCGACCGCGTCTTCCTGCCGGTCACGGCCGAGCGCGCGCCCGGCCTGGTCAACGCGCTGCTGCGCGGCCCGACGCTGCCGCTGAACGCCGCCGTGACGACGGCCGCCCCGCCGATGACACGTACGCCCGCGAAGGTGACCGTCGCGGACGGGGTCGTCACCGTCGACCTGCCGGCCGAGCTCGCCCAGCTCGACACCCGTCAGCGCCAGCGGCTGTCGGCGCAGTTCGCCTGGACGCTGCTCCCGACCTTCACCGGCGTGCGGCTGCGCGCCGGCGGCCGGCCGCTCGAGGTCGAGGGCGCGGGTGAGGTGCAGACGCTGGACGACTGGCGGGAGTACGACCCGGCGGGGGTCGGTCCGCGCGCGCCGCTGTACTACGTGCAGGGACGCAAGGTCCGCACCCTCGACGGCACCCTGCCCGCGAGCCAGGCCACCTCGAGCGGCCCCCTGGCCGTCGACGAGGTCGCGGTCAGCCCCACCGCGGGCACGTGGGGGCTGCTCACACGCGCCGCGCCGGGCGTGGACGAGGTGCGGGTCGGGCCGCAGAAGGGGCCCTTCGGGGAGGCGGTGCTGCGCGGCAGCGGGCTGTCCTCGCTGAGCTGGGGGCCGGGGGAGCAGGGGCTGTGGCTGCTCCAGGGCGGCACGACGCCGAACGTCTGCCTGCTGCCGCTGCCGGGCGCACCCGGGCGGGCCTCGGCCTGCGACGTGTCGTACGACCGGCCGCAGGACGCGGGGCCGCTGTCCGCGCTGCGCGTCTCGCGCGACGGCGCGCGCGTGGCGATGGTGTTCGGCAGCCGCGAGCGCCGTCAGCTGTACGTCGGCCGCGTCGTGCCGGCGTCGGGCCGGCTGCGCATCGCGCTGGGGCCGGACCCGCGGCCGATCGCGCCGGGGCTGACCAACGTCACCGACGTGGCGTGGGAGAGCGGCACCGGGCTCGTCGTCGTCGCCGCCGGTGCGGGCACCAAGCAGGTGGTCGTGTGGCGGGTGCCGGTCGACGGCTCGACCGGACCGTCCGCCGTGCAGCGGCCGGGCCTGACCGGTGACGCCCTGGCGGTGG
The DNA here is from genome assembly GCA_025965735.1 of Frankiales bacterium. Classification (GTDB taxonomy): domain Bacteria; phylum Actinomycetota; class Actinomycetes; order Mycobacteriales; family SCTD01; genus SCTD01. The sequence goes on along the minus strand of JAOPWK010000167.1, from coordinate 245 downwards.
CCGCGGCTCCGGGCCGCCCGCTCGTGGTCAGCGCGCGCGACGACCAGCAGCTCCTGCTGTACCGCGACAACGGCACCCTGTTCGTCGAGGCGGAGCCGGGGGCGGAGCCGGCCTACCCGGGCTGACCGCCGGCAGGCCGCACCACTCGACCCGTCCTGCCACAACGCTCGCGCGACACGCCGGTGCGGCGGCGTGTCGCGCGACCGCCCCCGCGTGGCGCGGCAGCGTTGTGGGAGTGCGGCACC
>JAOPWK010000162.1 GCA_025965735.1 Frankiales bacterium | reverse complement strand
GCCCAGATCGTCGAGCCGCTGGCCGCCGGACGCTGCCCCTCCGGGCGGCCGCTGGCCTGCGCGTGGCCCTGCCCGAAGCTCTGCGACTCGCGCCAGGCGGTGAAGTCGGCCTCGCTGCGCCAGCGGGTGTAGACGAGGTAGTCGTCGGTGCCGGCCAGCGGGCGCAGCAGCTCGAAGTGCTCGAACCCCGGCGCGGCGTCCACCGCCCCCTGCCGGGCGGCGAACCGCTCCTCGAGCGTGGTCCCGGAGCCCTCCGGGACGGTCAGGACGTTGATCGCGACGTAGGACACGGGTCGAGGCTAAACGGGTGGTCCTTGTCCCGTTATCCGGGACGCATGCCGCATCACGCCTGATCACTAGTGATCAGCGCTCTATCGGCACCCATCCGACGGCGCTTTAGTGCCGCCAGCGACAGGTGGCCGGTAGGCAGCCCGCGCGTCGAAGGCGTCCGCGCGGCGCCGGTGGGAGGGCCTTGCCGTGGCCGGTCGGAGCACGTCCACTTCGCGCGTCACGGGCCAGCGTGCGTACGCATGGGCCCGCTGGACACCTGCATCGACAGCTGTGGTCCTCGGCTTGAGCGTTGTTCTCATCTCCGGCGGAGTGCCGCCGGTGCTGGACACGTTCCCGGTCGCGGACGAGCCCGGCGCGGCGCACCACATCGCCTTCACATCGACTCCCGGCGAGACCGCACCAGCGACGGACTTCGCCACCCAGCCGGTCGTGACGGTCCAGGACAACGCGAACAAGACCGTGAGCGCGACGGGCAACGTCACTCTTGCCCTGGTTCCCGACCTCGGGACCCCGCTGGGCGAGCTTGTCTGCACACCCGCCACGGCCGCCGTGGCGTCCGGCGTGGCGACCTTCGGGGGCTGCAAGGTCAGCAAGGGCGGCCGCTACAAGCTGCGGGCGACGTTCGGCGCCCTCACCGTGGACAGCGGCGCCTTCCTGATCACCGGTCCTGCCTACCTGGACTTCTCCGGCGGCCAGCCCGGTGGCGGCACCGCGAGGCTCGCCTGGACGAACCAGCCGCAGGTGAAGGTCGTGGACGGCGCGGGCGCCACCATCGCAGGGGAGCCGCAGCAGATCGGCCTGGCCATCAAGCCGGGTACGGGGACGGCTGGTGCGGCACTGACCTGCCCCGACAGCAACCCCAAGCTCAACGCATCCGGCCTGGTGGCGTTCACCGGCTGCTCGATCGACAAGGCCGGCACCGGCTACCAGCTGATCGCCGTCGCCAAGAACGACCAGGTGATCGGGACGAGTGGAGCGTTCACCATCACGCCCGGCGCGGCGTACGCGCTCGACTTCCGGACGCAGCCGGTCGGCGGCGCGGCGGGAGGTCTCGCCGTCCAACCCGTGGTGGCAGTGGTCGACCGGGGCGGGAACACGGTGCAGAGCAGCACGCCCATGATCACCCTGTCGGCGGCCGGCGCCGCCGTCAGCTGCGCACCCATGGCCGCCGTCGCCGGCGTCGCCGCCTTCACCGGCTGCGCCGTGAGCCCTTCCGGCACCTACTCCCTGGTCGCGACCGACGGCAGCCGATCCACGACGAGCACTGAGTTCACCGTCGTGTCCGGAGCCCCGACCGCCGTCGCCTTCACCGCGCAGCCGGGCGGCGGCTCGGCTGGGAGCGCCTTCTCGAACCAGCCGGTGGTCACGATCAAGGACAGCGGGGGGAACCTCGTGCCCGGAGTCGTCGACCTGGCCATCAAGGCCGGCACCGGCACGGCTGGCGCGGCACTGACCTGCACCGCGGACCCCGAGGTGGCTCCGGCCGGGACGGCCACCTTCTCTGGCTGCCGCGTGGATCTCGACGGCGACGACTACGTCCTGACCGCGACCTCAGGCACGCTCGCGGTCGACAGCTCGGCGTTCGACGTGACCGCCGGCGCAGCCCGCAGCCTGGCCTTCCAGTCGGCACCCGCGAGCGGCGTCGGCGGTGGCTCCCTCGCCAGCGCGCCCGTCGTGACCGTCAAGGACATCGGTGGCAACCCGGCGGGCGGCGCTGTCACGCTCTCCCTCGCGCCTGGCCTGGGAACGCCCGGAGCGATGCTGGACTGCGACCTCGAGACGAAGTCAGCATCCAGCGGATCGGTCACCTTCACGGGCTGCTCGATCGACAAGGCCGGTGAGGGCTACCGGCTGCACGCCGCGGTCAGCGGGACGCCCGCCGCCGTCGTGACCAGCCCGCCCTTCGACGTCAGCGTGGGGCCGGCGCACCACCTCGCCTTCACCGTCCAGCCCGGAGCCGGCAAGGGGGGCTCGCCGCTTGCCGCCCAGCCCGCCGTGAGCGTCCGCGACGCCGGCGGGAACCAGGTCACCGACAGTGCGGCAGAGGTCGAGCTCGAGCTGGCCGGCGACCCCGGAGAGCTCACCTGCACGTCGAACCCGCTGCCGGCCACGCGGGGCATCTCGGTGTTCGCCGGCTGCGCCGTCGACGAGACCGGGAGCTACGCCCTCGAGGCCAGCGCCGGTGGGTTGAGCGGCACGAGCACGGGCTTCCTGGTGACAGCAGGGCCCGCCGCCCAGCTGCTGTTCTCTCCGCAGCCGGGACGTGGCGTGCCCGGATCGGCGCTGAACCCGCAGCCGATCGTCACCGTGGCCGACGCCGGCGGCAACCCCGCTGCCGGGACGACGGGAGACGTCCGCCTCACCCTGACGCCGGGTACCGGCGTCGCCGACGCCGTCCTGGGCTGCTCGACGACGAGCGCTGCCGGCGGTGCAGCCAGCTTCACGACCTGCTCGGTGGACAGGGCCGGCGGCGGCTACGCCCTGACGGCCGCGTACGGCGACCTCCGCGCGGAGAGCCTGCCGTTCAACGTCACGCCTGCGGTCCCCGCCGTGCTGGGCAGCAACCCCAGGCCCGTCCCCGCGGCGCAGACGCTCGGCGGACGCCTCTACGCGAACAACCCCACCGCTGTCCAGGACCTGGTCAACACGGCCACCGGGTCGCTGCAGACCAGCGTGATCGACCTGCAGGTGGCCGGCGTCGGCCACGACCTGGTCCTGGAGAGGACGTACAACTCCGCAGATGGAGCTCCGGGCGCCTTCGGCCCCGGTTGGAGCTCGGTCCTCGACGTCGCGGTCACCGTGGACAAGGCCGGCACGTCAGCCACCGTGCGCGGCGAGGACGGCCAGCGGGTGGTCTTCACCCGGCCGAAGCCGACCGGCTCCTGGATCGCTCCCTCGGGTGCTCGCTCGTCGTTGACCTGCACCACCAGGACCTGCACCGTGCTGCGCTACGACGGCACCAGCTTCGAGGTCGCGGGGACGCAGCTCGTGTCGTTCCTGGACGCCAACGGCCAAGGACTTCGCTTCGGCTACGACGCCGGGAAGCTGCGACGGATCCTCGTGGCGACCAGGGATCGCAAGGCAGCGCGGACCGTCACCGTGAACACGGATGCCGGCGGACACGTGCTGTCCTTGCTGACGCCCGGTCGGCGCACCACGACGTACACGTACTCCTCGGCCACGCCGACGGGTGTGCTGAAGCAGGTCACGGACGTCCTCGGGAAGACCTGGTTCTACTCGCACGCCGGCACCCGGCTCAACGGCATCCAGGACCCCGACGGGACACCGCGCCTGGCGGTCGGCTACGACGGCGCGGGACAGGTCACGTCCGTGGTGGAGGGCGGCAGCGCGCGACGGGTCGACAGCACGTTCACCTGGGCGGCCGGCTCCAGCACCCGCTCGCCCCTGGTGGGGACGACGCGCCGGACCTACACCGACCACTACTCCGGGAACGTCCTCGTCCGGCAGCAGCAGCCGGACGGCAGCGAGCTGCGCTACGGCTACGACGTGCAGGGCAACCTGACGCAGGTGAAGGACCCGGCTGGATGGGTCCAGCTCATGACCTACGACGCGTCCGGGCACCTGCTCAGCCAGAGCACTCCCTTGGGCGGCGGAGCCACGTCGACGGTGCGCATGACCTACGACGCGCAGCACCGGATGATCGCGCGGACCGACGCCAACGGCAACGTCTTCACCTACGTCTACAACGGAGCGAACCTCCGCTCCGTCCGTCCGCCTGGTCCGGGCGCGGGAGCCACCCGTCTGGACTACGACAACCTCGGCCTGCTCGTCGCCACCGTGACGCCACTCGGTCGCACGCGCTACACCAACGACGCCTACGGCAACGCGACTCGAACCGTCGAGCAGGACCTCGCAGGCGCCCGGCTCAACGGCGGCGGCAGCACGGCGACGTTCGACGAAGCGGGTCGCATGACCTCGTTCGCCTCCGCGATGGGGATCGCCAGCAGCTGGGAGATCGACGCCACCGGCAAGACCCTGTCCTCGGTGACGCCTGCCGGACAGACGACGAACAAGTACAGCGACGCGGGTGTGCCCATCTGGTCCGAGACGGCCCACGGAGGCAGGACCACGTACGCGTGGAACGAGACGACGCTGACCCGCACGACCACCGTCCTCGAGACGCCGAAGAACCTCGTGTCGACGCAGCGGTACGACGGATCCGGCAACGTGCTGGAGGAGACGTCCTCCAACGGGCTGGTGACCGAGCACTTCTACGACGCGCTGGGCCGGGAGAAGGAGACCCGGACCGGCACGTCCAACGTCCGCTACACCTTCGACGACGCGAGCAACGTCGTGCTCGTGCAAGACAGCGACGGCCCAGAGCTGCGCCAGCAGTTCGATGCCATGAACCGGCTGATCCGTCAGCTCGGGGACGGTGACGAGACGCGCACGGCCTACGACGCCGCCGGCAACGTGACACGCACGGTCGACGCCAGTGGCCTCACCACGACGCGCGTGTACGACGCCCATGGCAATCCCCGCTCCGTCACGGACGGCGAGGGAACCACGTCCTACCTGTATGACCTCGGTGACAACGTGCTGCGACGCAGGGACGGCCGCGGTGGCGTCACGACCTGGACCTACGACGCGATGTCACGCGCGACCTCCATGTCGGTGGCGGGCAACGCCACCACGTACCAGCACGACCTCGACGGCCGCCTCGTGAAGACGACCGACCCCGAAGGTCGTGTCACGAGCCTCTCGCTGGACGACGCTGGCCGTCCGCTGACGACGTCGCACACCGGTCCTGGCAAGGACGTCACCATCACCCAGACCTTCGACCGCGACGGCCGCCGGACCTCCCTGGACGGCGACCAGATCAGCTACGACGACCGCGGGAACGTGACCTCGGAAGCCGGTTTCGCCTACGACTACGCCAAGCCGGGCATGATCGTCGAGACCTACCCGGGCGGCGAGAAGAAGGTGACCTACCGGGTCGACGAGTCCGGTCACCTGATGTCCGTCAGCACCGGCGACGACCCGACCGCCTCCGGGTACGTCGGAGCCTCCTACATCCGGGACCAGGATCGTCGTGCGACGGGACTGGCCCTCTCCAACGGCGTCCTCCAGACCCGCGCCTTCGACCCGTCCGGGAACCTGGTGGACCAGACAGTCCGCTACGGCGGCACCGTGCTCGCGCACGACACCTACACCTGGGACGCGCGCGGCAACCGGCTGACCCAGCGCAGCACCGCGATGGGCCGCACCGTGGAGCACGGCTACCGCTACGAAGCGAGCGGGCGTCTGTCCGGTGCACGCAGTGACCTCCTGGTGACAGCCGAGGCTCTGCCCGTGGGGCTGCCGCCGATCGCTCCGGCTCTGCCGGGCGGCGGACTCGATCCGGACGAGGTCGCAGCACCGGACGACGCGATCGCCCTTCCGGCCGAGGCCCCGCTCCTGCTCCCTCCCGGCAAGGCGATCGACGCTCCCAGCGCCACGCTCGGGTACGACCGAGTGGGCAACCGGACCAGCACAGCCGAACAGACGTGGACCCATGGACCGGCGGACCAGATCGTCACCGACTCCTCCGGGACCGTCTGGACGTACGACCGCAGCGGTGCCGTCACCAGTCGCACCGGCGGGAACAAGCCGAACGCCACGTACACCTATGACGACGCGGCCCGCCTCTCCACCGTCACCGTGGGCGGGAAGACGGTGTCCTACGAGTACGACGGCTACGGCAACCGGATCAGCCGCTCTGGTGACGGCGGCCTGACGACCACGTACGCCTGGAGTCCGTTCGGCGAGCTGCCGCAGCTGGCGGTGGAGACCACGGGCAGCAAGACCACCTACTACATCCACGGTGAGGGGCCGATCGCCGCCCAGACGGACGACGACGTCCTGTACTTCCACCTCGACCCGCTCGGCAGCACCAACGCCGTGTCGGACGACCAGGGCGCCTTGGCCGCCGCCTACAGCTACTCAGCCTTCGGAGAGGTGACAGAGGTCGGGGCCCCCGACGCCGTGAGCTTGCTCTTCCACGCCCAGCAGCTGGACCGCTTCAGCGGGCTCTACAACATGCGCGCCCGGCAGTACGACCCGGACACCGGCCGATTCACCCAGCGCGAGCCGGCGGCCACGCCTGTCGGCGTACCGGTGGTGTCGGCCTACGCCTTCGTCAACAACCAGCCGACGGCCAAGACCGACCCGACCGGACGCACCGTCTCCACGGCGACGGTCTTCGCCGGCCAGAGCACCGACGACGCGAACACCGCCAACAACGCGAAGCTCGCGGCCAAGGGTGCGCAGATCACCCTGAAGGTGGTGTCCAAGGTCGGCGGCTACAGCGCCGCACTGGCTTCCGCCTCGGCGAGCGGGACGCAGCTCACCAAGGCGGCCAAGATCGGCGCCAAGATGAAGTTCGCCGGCGCGCAGCTCGCCATCATCGGCATCGGGCTGCAGACGCTCGTCGCCGTCGAGAACTGCCGCAGCGGCCCCATCGAGAAGTGCGTCGGATCCGTCACGGGTCTGGCGATCAACGTGGCTTTCACCGTCGGATGCACCTTCATCACCTCCGGTGTCGGCTCCTTCGCGTGCGCCATGTGCGGTGCAGCCCTGGGCATCGGTCTCGAGTACGTCATCTCGGAGTTCGGGCCCGAGATCGTGGACGGGCTGATCCAGGCCTGGGAGGCGGCAGCGCCCTGGGTGAGCGAGGCGGCCATGGTCACCGCCGCCGCCTTCGTCGCCTTCGGCGAAGACGTGTCCCAAGCGTTCACTGACGCCGAAGGGGCGCTGGTGGTCGCCTTCGACGACACCTACATGGCCCTCGAGACCGGCTACAACGACGCACTGGTGGTGCTGAGCGACGCCGGCCTCGCGGCCGTCCAGATCGCCGAGCTCCTCGCCGACACGTTCGACCTGCTGGGGCGGGACACCGTGGCCGCCCTCATCGGGCTCGGCTACTCCATCGCCGACACAGCGGTGATCCTCGGGCAGGTCTTCGAGGAGCAGGCCCTGTACGTCGCGCAGCTGCTGACCGCGAGCTTCGACGTCGCCACGGTCGAGCTCAGCAGAGCGCTGGACACCGCGTTCACGGTCCTCGACGAGGTCGTGCTGACGGAGACTCTGAGGGCGGTCGGCATCGCGGTCGACGAGATCGCGACGGCGCTGACGGACGTGTACGACTCGGCAGAGGCCGAGATCGTCAAGCTCCTCGACGACGCGGAGTACACGCTCAACCAGATCGGCTCGGCGCTGAACGCGGTCTTCAACCCGACTCCGGCCGACATCATCCGGCTGCTGACATCGGTGGCATCGGGGGTCACGGAGGTCGCGGAGGTGTTGCGCGACATCGAGGCGCAGCTGGACCAGGGGGTGGCGGATGCGCTGAAGGCCGCCGATTACACGGCTCAGCAGGTGGCGACAGCGCTGAAGGACGTCTACGACGACAGTGCCGCTGCGGTGGCAGCCGTCCTGAAGGAGGCCGAGTTCGCCGCCGCGCAGGTGGCAGACGCTCTGAAGGAGGTGTTCCTGGCTCCGCAGGCCTTGGCGACCCAGCTCCTGCGCGATGTGCTCTTCACCGTCAACGACATCGCCGGAGCCCTGGAGACGATCTACCTCCAGGGAGCCGCTGAGGTGGCCACCCTGCTCAGGAACGTGGGCTACCTCGTCACCGACGTGGCCGCCGCCCTCGTGGCGCACTTCTCGGACGTGGCGGCGGCCGTGGCCGGCGTGCTCCAGGAGGTCGGCTTTGCCGTCGCGGAGGTCGCTCAGGCACTGGAGACGACGTTCGCCCTCGGAGCCGCTGCGGCCGCCCAGGTCCTGGACGACCTGCTGTACTCCGCGGCGCAGATCGCCACGGTCCTGCGCGGGGTGTTCGAGCAGCTCGACGACGAGATGGCCACCATCCTCAAGGGGCTCGGTGAGGACATCGCCGTGATCAGCGGCCTGCTCCAGTCCGTCTACGGGACGACGGCAGCCGTCGCCGCGGACGTGCTCAAGGCGCTGACGTACAGCATGGCCGAGATCGGAGCTGTGCTGCAAAGCGTCTTCCACCAGTCCGCGCAAGCCGCGGCGCAGGTACTCGAGGGCATCGGCGCGACCGCCGCGCAGATCGCCGGCGTCCTGGAGAACACGTTCAACGTGGCGACGGCCGAGGTAGTCGGCTTCCTGTCCGACCTCGGCTTCAACGACAGCACGATCAACGCCATCGGCGGGGCGTTCGAGGACTTCGGCAACGACGTCGCCGACTTCTTCGACAGCTGGTTCTAGCGCGCGTTCCAAGGGTCGGACGGCGGGACTGGGGAAGTGAGGCGAGCAGTCCCGCACGTCCGACGTGAAGGAGAACCGCATGACCACCGCACGCGACATCATGACTCAGGGCGCCGACTACCTCGAGAGCTCGTCGACGGTGCTCGACGCCGCCAGGAAGCTCGCCCGCGAGGACTACGGCGCGCTGCCGATCTGCGACGGCGACAAGCTCCAGGGCATGATCACCGACCGCGACATCGTCGTGAAGGTGCTCGCCGAGGGCAAGGACCCCGCCACCACGCGGGTCATCGACCTGGTGCAGGGCGAGGTCGTCACGATAGGCGCGGACGACCCGATCGAGGAGATCAGCCGCACCATGGCGCAGCACCAGGTGCGCCGGCTGCCCGTCATCGACGGCGACAAGCTCGTCGGCATGGTCGCCCAGGCCGACCTCGCCCGAAGCGGCGAGGACAAGCTGGCCGGCGACACCGTCCAGGCGATCTCGCAGTAGCCGTGCCGCGCGAGGCCGTCGCCGCCGAGGTGTGGCGGCGGCCCGTGCGTGGCAGCCTCGACCCATGAGCACGCAGCCGAACGCCGCCGCCGACCCCGGCCTCTACG
>JAOPWK010000025.1 GCA_025965735.1 Frankiales bacterium | reverse complement strand
GCCGCAGCTGAGGATCCGGGACGCCGCCGCGCTGCTCGGCGTCAGCGACGACACGGCCCGCCGCTGGGCGGAGAGCGGCCGGCTCCCGACGACCAAGGACGGTGCCGGGCGCTCGGTGGTCGAGGGCGCCGACCTGGCGGAGAACCTCCGCTTCCTCTGCCCCAACTGCCACTCGCAGACGCCCACGTTCTGCCGAAAGCTGTGCGCGAGGGGGGAGTCGAACCCCCACGCCCTCTCGGACACCAGGACCTAAACCTGGCGCGGCTGCCATTACGCCACTCGCGCGTGACGTCGAGACTAGAGCAGCGGAAGGGGCCGCAGGTGCGGCTGTAGCATGGCGCTCGTGCCGCAGTTGAGGATGCGTGAGGTCGCGCGACTGCTCGGTGTCTCCGATGACACCGCCCGGCGCTGGGCGGAGTCCGGCCGGCTGCCCACGACCCGGGACGGGGCCGGCCGGCAGGTCGCCGAGGGTGCGGACGTCGCCACCCTGGCGCAGGCGCTGGCCGAGGAGCCGGAGCCGCTGCGCAGCAGCGCCCGCAACCGGCTGCCCGGCATCGTGACCCGCGTCGTGCGGGACGGCGTCATGGCGCAGGTCGAGCTGCAGGCCGGGCCGTACCGCCTGGTCTCCCTCATGAGCCGCGAGGCCGCCGACGAGCTCGGGCTGGAGGTCGGCGTCCTGGCCGAGGCCTCGGTCAAGGCGACGAACGTCGTGGTGGCGCTGCCGTGAGGCAGCTCCTGCTCGCGCTGCTGGTCCTGACGACGGGCTGCAGCGCGCAGGCAGGGGAGGACGGCCCGCTGCTGGTCGCCGCGGCGAGCGACCTCGGGCCGGCCTTCACGGAGCTGGGGGAGGCCTACGAGCGGGACACCGGACGGGCGGTCACCTTCACGTTCGGCTCATCCGGCCAGCTCTCGCAGCAGATCGCGAACGGTGCGCCGTTCGAGGTGTTCGCGTCCGCGAACGAGGCCTACGTCGACGACGTGCTCGAGGCCGGTCAGGGCGACCGGCAGAGCAAGGCGCAGTACGCCCTCGGGCAGCTCGTCGTGTGGACTCGCCCCGACGCGGCCCAGGCGGGCCTCTCCCAGCTCGGGCAGGCGCGCTTCCGACGCATCGCCGTGGCCAACCCTGAGCACGCTCCGTACGGCGCGGCCGCGGTGCAGGCGCTGCGCAGCGCCGGGCTCTACGACCAGGTGCGGGACAGGCTGGTCTACGGCGAGAACGTCAGCGACACCCTGCGGCTGGCCTCCTCCGGCAACGCCGACGTGGCGATCGTGGCGCAGTCCCTCGCGGCCGTGGAGCAGGGCGGCCACTACACCGAGGTGCAGCCTGGTCTGCACGAGCCGCTGCGCCAGGCGCTCGTCGTGACGGCCGAGCCGGAGCGGGCGGAGGCGGCGCAGGACTTCGCCGACCTGGTCGTCAGCGCGCGCGGACGCGAGGTCCTCAGCCGCTTCGGGTTCGCCCCGCCGGAGGTCTGAGCGGTGGACTGGTTCCCCCTGCTGCTCTCGCTGCGCGTGGCCTCGCTCGCGACGCTGCTCGCGGCCGTGTTCGGCATCGGCGGGGCCTACCTGCTGGCCAAGGGCCGCTTTCCCGGGCGCGGCCTGCTGGAGGCGGTCGCGAGCCTGCCGATCGTGCTGCCGCCCACCGTCCTCGGCTACTACCTGCTCGTCGTGCTCGGCGCCCGCAGCCCGCTCGGCCGCGCGTGGGAGTCGGTGTTCGGCGGCCCGCTGGTGTTCAGCGTCTCCGGCGCGATCGTCGCGGCGACGATCTCGGCCCTGCCGTTCTGCCTGCGCACGGCCCGCGCCGCCATCGAGCAGGTGGACCCGCGGGTGGAAGCAGCCGCGCGGACGCTCGGCCTGCCGGAGTGGCGGGTCGCCCTGCAGGTCACGCTGCCGCTGGCCCGGCGCGGTGTCATCGCCGGCGTAGCCCTCGGCTTCGCCCGCGCCCTCGGCGACTTCGGTGCCACGGTCATGGTCGCGGGCAACATCCCGGGGCGCACCCAGACGATGCCGATCGCGGTCTACGACGCCGTGCAGGCCGGCGACGACGCCCGCGCCGGGACGCTCGCGCTGATCCTGGCCGTCGTCGCGGTCGCGGTGCTGCTGCTGGTCAACCGCTTCTCCCGGGTGGGCGTGTGACCGTCTCCGTGGCCGCCGCGGTGCACGCGGGCGAGTTCGTCCTGCGCGCCGACTTCACCCTCACCACCGAGCAGGGGCCGGTGGTCGCGCTGTCCGGTCCGTCGGGGTCGGGCAAGTCGCTGACGCTGGCGCTCATCGCCGGGCTCCTCCGCCCCGACAGCGGGACCGTCAGCATCGGCGGGCGACCGGTCGCCGACGCGGCCACCGGCCTGCACGTGCGCACGCAGGACCGCCGCGTCGGGATGGTCTTCCAGGAGGCGCTGCTCCTGCCGCACAGGACGGTCGTCGACAACGTCGCGCTGGCCGTCCGCACCGGCAGCAAGGCGCAGCGGCAGGAGCGGGCGCGCGACGAGCTGGCGCGCGTGGGCGCCGAGCAGCTGGCGACGCAGCACCCGCGCACCCTGTCCGGTGGCGAGCGCCAGCGGGTGGCGCTGGCGCGCGCGCTCGCGGGCGACCCGGAGCTGCTGCTGCTCGACGAGCCGCTGTCGGCGCTGGACCAGCCGACCCGGGTGGCGCTGCGCGCGCTGCTGCGCGAGCGGATCACGGTCCCGACGCTGCTCGTCACCCACGACCTCGACGAGGTCGCCGCCCTGGCCCACAGCGTCGTGCAGTACGAGCCGGGTCGGACGCTGGGCGTCAGTCCAGCCCGAGGTCGCGCCGCAGCTTCGCCACGTGTCCTTTCGCCTTGACGGCGTACGAGGCGCTCTGCACCACGCCCTGCTCGTCGAGCACGAACGTCGAGCGGATGACCCCGACGACGGTCTTGCCGTAGAGGCTCTTCTCGCCGTAGGCGCCGTACGCCGTCAGCACCTCCTTGGAGGTGTCGGACAGCAGCGGGAACGTCAGCCCCTCGGCGTCCCGGAACCTCGCCAGCTTCTCCGGCCTGTCCGGCGACAGCCCGATCACCTCGTACCCCGCAGCCTGAAGCGACGACAGGCTGTCGCGGAAGTCGCAGGCCTGCGTGGTGCAGCCGGGGGTGGAGGCCGCCGGGTAGACGTAGAGCACGACCTTGCGCCCTCGCAGGTCGGCCAGCGCGACGGGGTTGCCGTCCGCGTCGGGCAGCGTGAAGTCGGGGGCGGTGTCGCCGGGGGACAGTCGCGGAGTGGCAGCCATGCCCGCGATTCTGTCAGCGCGAGGCGGCGGCGAGCGGCGCGGGTACGGGCAGGTCGACGTGGTCGTCCAGCCCCGCCGCGCGGCGCAGCGCTCGGCCGCGGGTCACGACCAGGACGGCCACGAAGACCGCTGCGTTGACGAGCACGATCGTGGTGCCGGACGGGATCTCGAGCTGGAACGACAGGTACATCCCGACGGCGCCGGCGCACGCGCCGAGGCTGGTCGAGATCCAGAGCATGCGGCTGAACGAGTCGCTCACCATCCGGGCGACGACCGCCGGGATGACCAGCGTCGCAGCCACCAGGGTCACGCCGATGATCTTCAACGTGGCCAGGATGGAGATCGACAGCACCAGCATCAGCAGCGCGTCCATGCGCTTGACGTTGACGCCGGACACCTCCGCCACATCGGGGTCGAAGGTGGAGAACAGGAACGCCCGGTACAGCACGGTGAAGACGGCTGCGGCGAAGGTCAGCGCGCCGGCGAGCAGCAGCAGGTCGGAGGTCGCGACGCCGTTGATGCTGCCGAACAGCAGCGACTCGAACGACGGTCCCTGGTTGCCGAAGCGCGTCAGCAGGGCGACGCCCAGCGCGAACGACGCCGTAGTGACGACGCCGATCGCCGCGTCCGCACCGATGCGCTTGGTGCGCGTGACCGCGTTGATGGCGAGCGCCGAGGCCAGGCCCCACGCGCCGGCGCCGAGCACCACCGGGATGCCGAGCAGCGGCGCGGCGGCGTACCCGCCGAAGATGGCGTGCGAGAGGCCGTGCCCGATGTAGCTCATCCCGCGCAGGGTGATGTAGACGCCGATGAGCCCGCACAGCGCTCCGGCGAGGGCCGCGGCGGCCAGGCCCTTGACGAAGAAGTCGTAGGAGAAGGGGTCGAGCAGCGTCTGCCACAGCGTCATCCGGCCACCAGCCGGACGGGGGCGGCAGTGTCGACGACGACGGGCATCCCGAGGTGCTGCAGGACCTCCATGCGCGCACCGAACGTCCGCTCCAGCACCTCCGGGACGATGACGTCGGCCGGTGCCCCGTGCGCGATGACGGTGCGGTGCAGGGCGACGAGGTTCGGCAGGTGGGCGGCCATCCCGTTGAGGTCGTGCGTCGTGAGCACGATCGCAAGGCCGTCGCGGTGCAGCTCGTCGAGCAGGTGCAGCACCTCGTGCCGGGTGCCGATGTCGACGCCGCTGGTCGGCTCGTCCATCAGCAGCAGCTGCGGCCGGCGCAGCAGCGCGCGGGCGATGAACATGCGCTGCTGCTGCCCGCCGGACAGCTCGCGGATGTGCCGGCTGGTGAGGTCGCCGATCCCGAGCCTGTCGAGAACCGCTGCCACATCGGCCTTCTCGGCCGGAGTGGCCCAGGGCAGCAGCCGTCGCGTGGCGCGCGACATGAGGACGCACTCGCCCACGGTGACCGGGAAGCTCCAGTTGACCGTCTCGAGCTGCGGGACGTACGACACGGCGACCCCGGGGCGGCGCTGCACCGAGCCGCGCTGCGGCCTGACCGTCCCGAGCAGCAGCCTGAGCAGCGACGTCTTGCCCGATCCCGACGGCCCGACGATGCCGGTGAACTCGCCGGCCTCGACCGTGTAGGTGATGTCGGACAGGACCGGCGCGCCGTCGTAGCCGAAGCTCGCGCCGACCACCTCGACCAGCGGGCCGCCCTGCCGCGGGATCACTGCGGGTAGACGGCGCGGTCGGGGGCGACGTCGGCGACGTCCAGCGCGTCGAGCGCCTTGGTCGTGCCGCCGAGGCCCTTGATCATCGTGACGTAGTCGTAGCGCATCAGCCCCAGCCAGGAGTGCTGTGGACCGCCGGGCTCGCCCGGCAGGTCGTCGTCGCGCAGCGTGTCCTCGTACCGAGCCCCGGTCTCCTCGGCGATCTGCTCCAGCACCTTGGACGGGAAGACCTCGGAGCCGAAGACCACCGGCACGTCGCGCTCGCGGACCTGGTCGATGATCCGGGCGATCTCCTTGGGCTGGGGGTCCTCGAAGTTGCTGGGCTGCACCGCGCCGATGACCTCCCAGCCGTAGGTCTTGGCGAAGTAGGCGTACGCGTCGTGGTAGGTCAGCAGCTGCTTCTTGCCGGCCGGGATCGTCGCCTGGTCGGCCTTGAGCGCGTCGGACAGCGCCGTCGCCTTCGCCACGAACTTCTTGTGGTTCTGCTCGTAGTAGGCGGCGTTCTTCGTGTCCTGCTCGACCAGCGTGTCCTTGATGACGCCGGCGTACTCGATGGCGTACGTCGGGTCGGTCCACAGGTGCGGGTTGGGCTTGCCGTCCTCCTCCGGGAAGGAGAAGTCGTACAGGTAGTCCGACTCCGGCAGGACCTCGTCGCCGAGCTTGACGATGACGGCGTCGTCCGGCGCGTTCTCCTCGGCCAGCTCGAACGTCGGCTCCTCGAGCTGCAGGCCGTTCACGAACACGACGTCGGCGTCCTCCATCACGCGGCTCACCTGCGGCGGCGGCTCGAAGGTGTGGCTGTTCGTCCCCTCCGGCACGACGCCCTCGATGCGGGCGCGGTCGCCGGCGATGTTGGCGACGATCGACGTGATCGGGGCGACGGTCGACACGATCGTGATCTGCGCCTCCTTCGCGTCGGGCGGCGCGGCGTCGGAGGAGCCGCAGGCGGACAGAGCAGCGCTGGCGAGCACGCCGGCGACGGTCGTGCGCAGCAGGGTCAGATGCATGGAGATCACGCTAGTCGGGTGAGGGGGTTCTTGCCACTCGTTCGCAACTGCAGGTCTGTCGCAACAAGCGCGTGACCTGCCAGCCTGGCAGGACAGGGCCGGTGCCGCACGTCGAAGGGGTTCCTGACCTGCGCGCGCGGGCACGGGAGGACGCAGGACAATCAGGGCCGGATCCCCGGCACGAGGGCAACAGGAGCGAGCGCGTGGCGAGCAACGACAAGACCGGCCCCCAGGACGTCGAGGGCTCCTGGTCGCCCAAGCGGCCGAGGTCCACGTCGAGCAAGGTCGGCACCGACAAGGGCTCGCCGGACCCCGAGGTGCTCGCGCAGGAGATCGAGCAGACCCGCGAGGAGCTGGCCGAGACGCTGGACGCCATCGCCGACAAGGTCAGCCCGAAGAAGGTCGTCGGCCGCACGAAGAAGGCGGCCAAGGACGGCGTCGCCGATGCCGTCGAGGCCGTGAAGGAGACCGCGAGCCACGCCGCCGAGTCGGCGAAGGGCGGGGTCGCGGCCGTCAAGGAGAAGGTCAGCGGCGACAGCGACACCGACCGCAGCCCGCTCGGCCCCGCCACCTCGGTCGAGGTGGGCTCCGCCTCACCGCTCTCGGACGACACGATCTCGATCCCGGCCGCCGAGGTCCCGGTCGAGCCGGCGCCGACGCCCGGTGCCCTGGCCGACGCCGCCGACACCGTGACCGAGCCGGCCGGCGGCGAGACGCCGTACGTGTCGACGCTGCCGCCGGTCACGACGTCGCGCGTGCCGGTCGTCGCCGGCGCCGGCGCGCTGCTGGTGCTGCTGTACGTCCTCAAGCGCCGCCGCCGCTGAGACCCCTGCCGCCCGGGCCGGGCCAGGAGTCGGTCTGGGACTACCCGCGGCCGCCCCGCGTCGAGCCGTCGTCGCGGGAGGTGGTCGTGGTGCTGGGGGCGTCGAGGTGTGCCGCACGACGCGGGCCCTGCGCGTGCTCGAGACGAGCCACCCGCCGGTCTGGTACCTCCCGGTGGCGGACTGGCTGCCCGGCGCGCTGCTGCCCGCCGCGGGGTCCTCGTACTGCGAGTGGAAGGGCGTCGCCGACTACCTCGACGTGCTGTCCGGCGAGCGGCGCGAGGAGGGCGCCGCCTGGACCTACCTGTCACCCGTGCCGGACTACGCGGTGCTGCGCGACACCGTGGCCGTCTACCCCGGCCGGATGGACCGCTGCACCGTCGACGGCGAGCAGGTGCGCCCACAGGAGGGCGGCTTCTACGGCGGCTGGGTGACCGATGACGTGGTCGGGCCGTTCAAGGGAGCGCCCGGCACGCTGGGCTGGTGAGCGGCTAGGCCTGCGCAACCACGGCGTCCTGCTCCAGCTGCGCCACCTCGTCCTCGTGGAACCCCCAGGCCTGCAGGGCTTCTCGCGTGTCCGTGCCCGCGACGCGCGGGCTCGCGCCGATCGCGCCCGGCGTGCGGGAGAAGCGCGGCGCGGGCGCCGGCTGCTGCACGCCGTCCACCTCCACCACTGCCTGCCGGGCGGCGAGGTGGGCGTGCTGCGGGGCCTCGCCCAGGGTGAGGACGGGGGAGACGCAGGCGTCGAGCCCGTCGAACAGCTGCGCCCACTCATCGCGGGTGCGGGTGGCGAACGCCTCGGCCAGCCGCTGCCGCAGGACGGGCCAGCCGTCCCGGTCGTACTGCTCGGGCAGGTCCTCCAAGCCGAGCGTCTGCACGACCAGCGCCCAGAACTGCGGCTCCAGCGCGCCGATGGCGACGTACTGCCCGTCGCTGCAGGGGTAGGTGTCGTAGAACGGCGCGCCGCCGTCGAGGAGGTTGCTGCCCCGCTCGTCGGCCCAGCCGCCGGCTGCGCGGAAGCCGTACGTCATGGCCATCAGGGACGTGACGCCGTCGACCATGGCGGCGTCGACGACCTGGCCCTGGCCGCTGGTCGCGCGCTCCAGCAGCGCGGCGAGGACGCCGGTCACGAGGAACATCGAGCCGCCGCCGAAGTCGGCGACGAGGTTCAGCGGCGGGACCGGCTTGCGGCCGGGCTCGCCGATGGCGCCGAGCGCCCCGGTGATGGAGGCGTAGTTGATGTCGTGCCCCACGCGCGGCGCCAACGGCCCGTCCTGGCCCCAGCCGGTCATCCGGCCGTAGACCAACCGGGGGTTGCGGGCCAGGCACGCGTCGGGGCCTACGCCGAGCCGCTCCGCGACCCCCGGCCGCAGTCCCTCGACGAGGACGTCGGCGCGGTCCACCAGGCGCAGCACGACCTCGGCCGCGGCGGGCTGCTTGAGGTCGAGCGCCAGCGACCGTCGGCCGCGCCCCGTGACGTCGTACGCCGGGACGCCGAAGCCCGGCGCGGGCCGGTCGACGCGCAGCACCTCGGCACCCAGGTCGGACAGCAGCATGCAGGCGTAGGGCGCGGGGCCGAGCCCGGCCAGCTCGACGACCCGGATCCCCTGCAGCGGTCCGCTCATGGCTCTCCTGTGCTCGTGCGGCGGAACGCCGCCGCGTCGAAGGTGCCGCCCAGCGCCGGCGACAGGCCGGCACGCGCGGTGGCGAGGAAGTCGGCGCGGTCGCGGGTGCCGAGCCCGGCCGGCAGCGCGCCGAGCAGCGGACGTGCGGCCAGCATCTCGAGGTCGGCGACCAGGCTCCGGGCGACGACGTCGGGTGCGCCGGGCCAGGCTCCGAGGACGATCCCGGTGAGGTCGAGGCCGCGGTGCGCCACCGCCTCCAGCGTCAGCGCTGCGCTGCCCGCTGCGTCGCGGTCGCTGCCGGCGACGACGACCACCGGGAGGCGCAGCGTGCGGGCGAGCTCGGCGGTGGTGAACCCGTCCTCGTCGTAGCGCACGAGCAGCCCGCCGCTCCCGTCGACCAGGACGAGGTCGGCGTCGCGCTCGGCCTGCAGCACGGCGTGTGCGCACATCGCCGGGTCGACCGGGTCCAGACCGGAGGCGCGCGCGGCCGCGGCGGGCGACAGGGGCTCCGGGTAGCGGGCGAGCTCCACCGTGCGCACGTCGTCGCCGGCCAGCCGCACCACGTCGGCGAGGTCACCGGCGGCTCCCTCCGGCAGGCCCGTCTGCGCCGGCTTGACCACGGTGCAGCGCTGGCCGCGGCTGAGCGCGAGGGACGCGAGGGCGGCGGTCACGACGGTGGCGCCGACGCCGTGGCCGGTGCCGGTCACGAGCAGCGCGGTCACGCAGCGAGCATGTCAGCCGCAGAGCGCGGACCGGCCGACGAGGTGCTCGACCTGGACCCGGGGGACGTGCCGCTAGCGTCGGCGGCCCCACCGACGAGGAGCTGCGACGTGCCCCACCTGGACCGCGACGGCGAGGTGTTCGTCCTCGACCTGGGCGACGACGAGAACCGGTTCAACCCGCCGTGGGTGGAGCAGGTGACCGCGCTCCTCGACGAGGTCGCCGCGGCCGACGGGCCGCGGGCGCTCGTGACCCGGGCCACCGGCAAGTTCTGGAGCAACGGCCTGGACCTGGCCTGGCTGGGAGAGCACGCCGAGGAGGCGGGCCCGTTCGTCGAGCGCGTGCACGCGCTGTTCGCCCGTGTCCTGTCGCTGCCCGTACCGGCCGTCGCGGCCTGCCAGGGACACGTCTTCGCCGCAGGCGCGATGCTCGCGCTGGCGCACGATGCCCGCGTCATGCGGGCCGACCGCGGCTACTTCTGCCTGCCGGAGGTGGACATCCAGATCCCGTTCACGCCCGGGATGGGCGCGCTCATCCAGGCGCGGCTCGCACCGCAGACCGCGCACGAGGCGATGACGACCGGGCGGCGGTACGGCGGGCAGGAGGCGCTCGCGGCAGGCGTCGTCGACGACGCCGTGGTCGAGGAGCGCGTGCTGGAGGCCGCCCTCGAGCGGGCCCGGCCGCTGGCCGGCAAGGCGGGTGCCACGCTCGGCGCCATCAAGGAGCAGATGTACGCCGGCCCGCTGGCCCTGCTCCGCGCCGGCTAGCAGGACGAGCCGCGCGCGCTCACCTGCGCGCGGCCGACCGGCCGGCAGGCACGGACACACCAGGACGTTCCTGCAATCGCCTGCGCCCGCTTGCGGATCGCTCCTACCGTCGCCGCACCGACGGAGTCCTGGGGGGACGATGAGCGAGCTCGACAGCACACCAGCCACGGCGAGCGTTCCGCAGCAGCGTCAGGAGGCGACGCCTCCGGGGCCACTGCCGGACGTCGTCAAGGAGTTCGCGCTCGTCCACGACGCGATGCGGCACAGCGCCGGGCTGCTGGTCCGTGCGGCGGACGGCCTCGCTCCGGGCAGCAGCGCGCGCGCGGCCAAGCTCGCCGGCTTCACCGCCGCACTGCTGGACTTCGTGCACCACCACCACACCGGCGAGGACGAGCACTGGTGGCCCGCGCTGGTCGCCCGCAGCGCCGCCTCCGGCACGGTGCTGCAGCCGCTGACCGACGACCACCACGAGCTGGACCCGCTGCTCGAGCGCCTCCGTGACCAGGTCGCGCCGCTGAAGGGCGGCACGCACGACGTGGCCGCCGTGCGCCGCGACGCCACCGCACTACGGGACCACCTGCTCGAGCACCTCGCCGATGAGGAGCCGGTGCTGTTCCCGCTGCTGGCCGAGCACCTCGAGGAGGCCGAGGCGGTACGGCTCGGAAAGGTCATGGCCGGCTCCGCACCCCGGTCCGGCCTCCCGTACCTCCTCGGCGCGCTGGACGCGGTGGCTACCGAGCAGGAGCAGCAGGTGATCCTGTCCAAGATGCCGCCGCCCATCCGGTGGGTCAGGCCGCTGCTGCTGCGCCGCTACCGCAAGGACGTGGCGGTGCTGACCGGCGCCTGACCGTTGCTGCCGGCCCTCGCCAGGTCGCCTGCTGCCTGCTCCTAGGGTGCGGCGATGACCTGGGAACCCGAGCTCGAGGAGCTCGCGCACCGCAAGGCCCTGGCCGCCGAGCTGGGCGGTCCGGAGCGCGTCGCCCGGCAGCGCGCCACCGGCCGCCGCACCGTGCGCGAGCGGCTGGACGACCTGCTCGACGCCGGCACCTTCGCCGAGGTCGGCTCGCTGGCGGGCACGGCCACGTACGACGACGGGCGGCTGAGCACGTTCGTCCCGGCCAGCGTGGTGGCAGGCGCGGGCCGCATCGGCGGCCGGCGCGTCGTCGCGACCGGCGACGACTTCACCATCAAGGGCGGCGCCGCGAACCTGCAGCTGGTCGCCAAGCAGGTCGACGTGGAGCGCCGCGCGCTGGCCGAGCGGGTGCCGGTCGTGCGGCTGCTGGACGGCACGGGCGGCGGCGGCACGGTGGAGTCGCTGGAGGAGTTCGGCCGGACGTACGTGCCGTTCAACCCCGGCTGGGACGCGATGGTCGCGCTGCTCGCGCAGGTGCCGGTGGTGACCGCAGCGCTCGGCCCGGTGGCCGGCTTGGGTGCGGTGCGGCTGGTCACCAGCCACGTCAGCGTGATGGTGCGCGACCTCTCGCAGGTGTTCGTCGCGGGTCCGGCCGTGGTCGAGGCCGGCATGGGTGAGGCCCTGGACAAGGAGCAGCTCGGCGGCTGGAAGGTCGCGGCCAAGGCCGGCACGGTCGACCTGGTGGCCGACTCCGAGGAGGAGGCGCTGGACCTGGTCCGGCGGGTGCTGTCCTACCTCCCGCAGAACGCCTGGCAGCTGCCGCCCGTCGCCGAGGTCACCGACCCGACCGACCGCCGGGACGAGGCGCTGCGCGCGCTGGTGCCGCGCTCCCGCCGCTCCCCGTACGACGTGCGACGGCTGATGCGCAGCGCCTTCGACGACGGCTCGCTCCTCGAGCTGGGCCGGCTGCACGCCCCCGGCACGGTGACCGCTCTGGCCCGCCTCGCCGGCTGCCCCGTGGCCGTCCTGGCCAGCGACCCGAAGTTCTACGGCGGCGGGATGACCGCGGACGGCGCCGACAAGCAGGCCCGGCTGGTGGACCTGGCCGACACCTTCCGCCTGCCCGTGGTGCACCTGGTCGACCAGCCCGGCTTCGTCATCGGCTCCGCATCGGAGGCGGCGGCGGTCGTGCGGCACGGCGCCCGTGCGCTGAGCGCGGTCGAGCAGAGCCGCGTGCCGTGGGCGTCGGTGCTGGTGCGCCGCTGCTTCGGCGTCGCCGGCGCCGGGCACCGGCCGCTGGGCCGCTGGTCGTACCGGATCGCCTGGCCCTCCGGCGACTGGGGCTCGCTGCCGATCGAGGGCGGCCTGGAGGTCGCGTTCAAGCGGATCCTGGAGCAGAGCCCGGACGCCGCCTCGCTCAAGGACGAGATCGCCGCGAGGCTGGAGACCGTGCGCTCGCCGTTCCGCACCGCCGAGTCCTACCTGGTGGAGGAGGTCGTGGACCCGGCCGACACCCGGCCGCTGCTCTGCGCGTGGGCGGAGTCGGCGTACGAGGTGCTCGCCACACTGCCTCCCGGTCCGGTGGGGCGAGGACTGCGGCCGTAGCGGGGTAGGGGCCGGACGTGGCCACCCTCCCCGCCGTCGCCGGCGTCACCCACCGCACCGTCCAGGTCGGCGACCTCGCCGTCCACGTCGCCGAAGCAGGCAGCGGCGAGCCGCTGGTGCTGCTGCACGGCTGGCCGCAGCACTGGTACTGCTGGCACCGGGTCGTCCCGCTGCTCGCCGACCGCTACCGCCTGGTCATGCCGGACCTGCGTGGTCACGGCTGGACCAGCGCGCCGTCCGGGGGCTACGACAAGGAGCAGCTCGCGACCGACCTGCTCGGACTGCTCGACGCGATGGAGCTGCCGCAGGTCGGCCTGATCGGCCACGACTGGGGCGGCTGGACCGGCTTCCTGGCGTGCCTGCGGGCGCCGGAGCGCTTCCGCGCGTTCCTCGCGCTGGGGATCGTGCACCCGTTCCAGCGGCCCAGCCTGGACAAGGCCCTGCAGGGCTGGCGCATGGCGTACCAGGTCCCGCTGTCCACGCCGCTGCTCGGGCAGGGCCTCATGCGCGCAGGGCTGGCCGCCCAGCTGGTCCGCTCCGGCAGCGTGCGCGACGTCGGCGACACCAGCACGTACGGCGAGGTGTTCCGCGAGCCGGCGCGTGCGCGGGCGACCGTCGCGCTCTACCGGACCTTCCTGCTGTCGGAGAGCCGCCAGGTGATGGCCGGCCGCTACGCCGACTCCCGGCTGACGGTCCCGACGCGGCTCGTCAACGGGGATGGCGACCTGGTGTCGAGCCGCGCGATGCTCGACGGGTGGCAGCGCAACGCCGACGACATGAGCGTCGAGATCCTCGACGGCGTAGGGCACTTCGTGCCGGAGGAGGCACCGGAGGTCGTCGCCGACCGCGCCCGCGCGCTGTTCGGCTAGACCTCGAACCGGGCGGCGCTGCGGCCGACGACCTTGCCGTAATGCGCCCCAAGCAGACGTGGCAGGCCGGCGACGAACCAGGCGTCCGGCCCGACGAGGATGCGGGCGCGGTCGCGCTCCAGTCCCTTGAGGATCGTGCGCGCCGCACGGGGCGGACTGGTGCGGGCGAGCTTGTCGAAGGTCGCCGCCATCTCCGCCTTGTCCTCCGACGCCGCTGCGCGAGCCCGACGAGCGATCGCCGTGCGCACGCCGCCGGGGTGGATGCAGCTGACGCCGACGCCCGTCCCCTCGAGCTCCATCTCCTGGCGGAGGGCCTCGGTGAAGCCGCGCACCGCGAACTTCGCAGCGTTGTAGGCGGACTGCTTCGGCACCGCGATGAGCCCGAAGATGCTCGACACGTTGGCCACCTGGCCGCGCGAGGCGACCAGGTGCGGCAGGAACGCCTGGGTGCCGTGCACGACGCCCCAGAAGTCGATGTCCATGACCCAGCGGAAGTCCTCGTCGCGCAGCTCGCTCACCAGCCCGTGCAGCGCGACACCGGCGTTGTTCACGACGAGGTCGACGCCGCCCATGTCCGCCACGACCTGCTCGGCGTGCGCGAAGACCGCGTGACGGTCCGCGACGTCGAGGCGGTACGCCCGCACGTCCGCGCCGAGGCTCCGGCAGCGCTCCGCCGTTCCCTGCGCGGACGCCTCGTCCACGTCGCTGAGCGCGAGCCGCGCGCCGCGACCGGCCAGCTCCACCGCCAGCGCCTGGCCGATGCCGGAGCCGGCACCGGTGACGGCGCACGTGCGCCCGCGGTAGTCGCGCATCAGCTCGTGGCCGTCTGCGCGCACTCGGTCGACCAGTTGACCAGCTGGCCGCGCTCCTCGTCCGACGCGGTGCCGCCGAGCAGCCGCTTCTCGAAGTCGGCGAACTCGGTCTGGCTGTACTCCTGCTCGACCTTGCCCAGGATGCACTCGCAGGTCTGCGTGAGCTGCTCCTCGGTGGTCGCGCCCTTTGCGCTGTTCGTGGCGTTGTCCAGGCAGGAGTCCAGGAAGTTGCCCCTGACCTCCTGCGAGTACCCGGTCGGCGTCGGCGTGTTCACCGGTGCCGCCTCGGGTGCGGGGTCGGCGCCGCCCCCGCAGCCGGTCAGGCCGAGGACGGCCAGGAGCAGCAGGGAGGGGACGGCTGGTCGCATCCGGCCAACCTAGCGGCGCAGCCGTCAGGAGCCGGCCGGGCGGCGAGGTCGACGTGCACTACCGGGTCGGCGGCGTGGAACGGGTCCAGCGGCTGCGGGTCGGGGACGTCTGCCACGCCGAGGCCGGGGACGAGCACGTGGCGCACCCGGTCCCGGAGGCGCGGATCCTGGTCGTGGAGCGCAAGGGCAGCGTCTGAGCGACCGGGGCGTTCCGGGACATCCGGACGTGTCGTGCGGCGAAGGCACGCTCAGCTCGCCGCGGAGCAGGGCAGAATGCCGCGGTGCAGCACGAGGCTGCAGACGGGTCGGTGCCATGGACGCGGTCGGGATCGAGCTCGTCGTCAGCGACGCGCCCGACGCCGTCCCGCTGGCCCGGCGGGAGGTCGCCCGCGCGCTGGCCGGCACGACCGAGGCCGACCTCGACGACGTCAACCTGGTCGTGACCGAGCTCGTCACCAACGGACTGCTCCACGGCCGGCGCCCCGTGCTCGTCCGTGCGGTGGTCGTCCCGGACGGCGTGCGGGTCGAGGTGGAGGACTCCGGCCGGGACCTGCCGGTGCTCCCGGTGCAGAGCACCGAGGCCATGACCGGCCGCGGGCTGGCGCTGGTGGCCCGCGTCTCCGCGGGCTGGGGCGTGCAGCCGGCGACGGGCGGCGGGAAGGTCGTGTGGGCCGAGGTGCGGGGCCAGACGTCGACGGCGGGGCAGGACACCGACCCGGGCTTCCCGGCTGAGGTCGACGTCGACGCCCTGCTTGCCGCGTTCGCCGACGACGAGGAGGAGCTGCACACCGTCGAGGTCGGGGCGGTCCCGACGGACCTGCTGCTGGAGGCCAAGGCGCACATCGACAACGTCGTGCGCGAGTTCACCCTCGAGGCGGCGGCGCAGCAGCCCGGCAGCACCGGCCAGGTGCCCAGCGACCTGGCGCAGCTGGTAGCGACCGTCGTCGGCACGTTCAGCGTCGCCCGCAACGCCATCAAGCGACAGGCCCTCGCCGCGGCGCAGCGCGGTGACCGCGAGGTGCGCCTCAGCCTGAGCCTCCCGCTGTCCGCCGCGGACGCGGGCGAGCGCTACCTGGCGGCGCTGGACGAGGCGGACCGCTACGCGCGCAACGCCCGGCTGCTCACCCTGGAGACGCCGCCCGTGCACCGCGTGTTCCGCCGCTGGTATGTCCTGGCGCTGGTGGACGCGCTGCGGGCGGTCGCCGCGGGACAGCCGGTACCGCTGCCTCCGACCCTGGCGGACATGCTCGGCCAGGCGCTGACGCGCGCGGCGCCGCTGGAGGAGCAGGCCGCGCGGCTGGAGGTGCTGCAGCGGGTGACGGCACAGCTCAGCGGCGCAGCGTCCGTGCAGGAGGTGGCGCAGACGGTGGTGGAGGCTGCCGCCGAGGACCTGGGCGCGCACAACGCGCTGCTGTACCTGCTGGACGACGAGGGACTGCTCAAGTCGACGGCGTCAGCGGGAAACGTGCGGACGAAGGTCATGGTGGAGTACGACCGGCTTCCGATGACGCCGGACCTGCCAGCGCCGTACGTCCTGCTCACCGGGCAGATGCTGGTCGTCCGCGACCGCGCCGACCTGGTCCGTCGCTTCCCCGCGCTCGAGGGCGTCTACGTGCACGAGCTGAGCCTGCTCATCGCGCCGATCCTGCTGGGGGACAAGCAGCTCGGGGTGCTGTCGCTCAGCTTCAGCGGCCGGGCGCGGGTCGAGGAGCAGACGCAGCGCGCCTTCCTGACGACGCTGGCCGACGTGACGGCGCAGGCGCTCGGTCGGGCGCAGGCGACGAGCGAGGCGGCGCAGGCGACCGAGCGGCTGCGCTTCCTGGCCGAGGCGTCCGTGGTGCTGTCGAGCACGCTGGACCACCGGCGCGTGCTGGAGGCCGTGGCCGATCTCGTCGTACCGCGGCTGGCCGACTGGTGCTCGATCCAGCTCTTGCAAGGGGACCGGCTGGAGCCCGTCGCGCTGGCCCACGTCGACCCGGCGAAGGTGCAGTGGGCTAAGGAGTTCGGCGACAAGTACCCGGCCGACATGGAGAGCCCCACCGGTGCGGGCAACGTGCTGCGCACCGGTGAGACCGCGCACTACCCCGACATCCCGGACGAGGCGCTCGTCGCTGCCGCAGTGGACGACGAGCACCTGCGCCTCATACGCGAGCTCGGGATGTCGAGCGTCCTGATGGTGCCCCTGGTCGGCATGACCGGGACGCTCGGTGTCGTGACGATGATCGCGTCCGAGTCCGGTCGCCGGTACGACGCTGCTGACGTCGCCTTCGCCGAGGACCTCGCCCGGCGCGCCGCGCTCGCGGTCGAGAACGCGCACGCGTTCCGCGAGCAGACCGGGCGACTGGCCACGGTGAGCCGCGTCGCCGAAGCCGCGCAGCAGGCGATCCTCAGCCCGCCGCCGCCGCGGATGGGCCCGGTCTCACTGGCTGCGCGCTACGTCAGCGCCGCGGCCGAGGCCCTCATCGGTGGCGACCTCTACGAGGTGGTCCGCCGCCCCGGCGCCGTGCGCCTGCTGATCGGCGACGTGCGCGGCAAGGGCCTTGGCGCCGTCCGCACCGC
The DNA here is from genome assembly GCA_025965735.1 of Frankiales bacterium. GTDB lineage: Bacteria > Actinomycetota > Actinomycetes > Mycobacteriales > SCTD01 > SCTD01. The sequence goes on along the minus strand of JAOPWK010000025.1, from coordinate 1,990 downwards.
GACCGTCGTGCTCGGCGCCTGGCGCACGGCAGCCAGTGATGTCGACGACCTGTCCGCCGTCGCGGTGCAGGTGGAGCGGCACGTGCGGGACCACCTCGCGTCCGAGGACTTCGTCACGGCGCTGATGGCCGAGGTGCGCGACGACGGCAGCTACACGATCGCCTGCTGCGGTCACCCGCCGCCTCTCCTGGCCAACGCGGACGCGCTGGTGCGCATCGACGTGCTGCCGAGCGTCCCACTGGGGCTCGGCACCCAGCCGGAGCTGTCGCAGGGGCGGCTGGCACCGGGCGACCGGCTGCTGCTCTACACCGACGGCATCCTCGAAGCCCGCGATCGCGAGCACGAGTTCGTCGACCTCATGCGCCTGGTGGAGCCGTTGCGCACGGGAGACCTGGATGCGGCGCTGGACGGCGTGCTGGAGCGGCTGCACGCGGCCATCGGCGCCGAGCTCGGCGACGACCTCTGCCTGCTGGTCGCGGAGTACCGGCCCTAGACGTCAAAGCCAGGCCACGGACGCTGCGCTGAGGGTGACCTCGGCTCCTGTCTCGCGCACGACCGGGAGCATCCCGCAGAGCAGCCAGCGCATCTCGCCCGTCCTGGTGTACCTGTCGTAGCCGACGACGGGCAGCCCGTGGAAGCGGGTCGAGGCCGCCCCGACGTAGCCGGCCGTCGGGGCGAGCACCTGGCGGGCGTGGAAGGGTCGCCAGGAGCCCAGCTTGATGCGCCCCTGCATCGAGAGCTCGACGCCCTGTCGCAGCGGGGTCCGGCAACGACCGCGTGGGCGAGCCACCGCCGCGCCGGCTCGGGGAGGTCCCCGATCAGCGCCGGGTCGAACAGGTCGGTAGTCGCGGACGGCCTGGCCAGCTGCTGTCAGACGTCGCTCACCCGGTGCGCCGATAGCGGCGGGGTGGTCGTCGTCATCGCGGCGCCTCCGACCACTCGTCGCGCACGGTCAGCGCCACGGCCAGCACGAGCACCACCGCGTCCAGTACGAGCCCGGCCGGTGCCACCGCCGCGGCGGGGAGCAGCGCCGTGGCCGACAGCACCGCGCCGAAGCCGGCCGCCTGCCGCCACGAGCGACGCCCGTCGAGGAGCAGCCGCGCCGCGAGCAGGAGGACGAGCGTGGCGCTCAGCCAGACGGCGCCTGCGATCGCGCGGGTGGCCGCGCCGGCGCCCGGCAGGACATCCGCGTACCGGAGCGCTCCCGGCTGGCCCAGCCGCCACAGCAGCGCGACGCCCATCAGGTGCACGAGCGCGTGTCCGGCGAGGACTGCCGCACCGGCCCGGCGCAGCTGCGGGTGCTGCACCAGCACCGCCCTGCTCACGGTTGGCGCAGGCTGGTGGCGGGCTCCCGCTCCTCGAGGCGGTGGCCGGACAGCACCGCGTGGGCGAGCAGCCCGGCCAGGCCGGACTGGAAGGCGACGGCGACGGCGGCGAGCTCGGTGGCGTGCACCGCGCGCTGGTGGCGGTGCAGCGTGCTGGTGGTCATGGGACCTCCTCGTGCCGGCGGGTCGTCCCGCTCCTGGCACGGCCAGTCTCCGCCCCGGAGCGGGCGGTCCGGAGAGTCGCTGGTCCCCGCTCACCGGGACGAAGGTCCCTGCGCGACAGCGGTTCCGGGTCGGGACCTTCGTCCCCGGAGACGGGACCTCCGGCCCTGCCGCAGCGCCCGCCGGACGCCGAATCTGGTGTCACGAGCCGGACCGCCTCCAGGACCGGCCTCACCCGAGGAGAACGCCATGACCGCCACCTTCGAGCAGATCGCCCAGGCCAACGCCGACGCCTTCACCGCCCGCACCGAGAAGAGCGGCCGCACCGTGCGGCTGCTGGGCTCGCTGGTCCTCGCGGCCGGCGTCATCCTGAGCCTGTCCGGCGCCGGTACCTGGGCGTTCGTGCAGAGCAGCCTGGCCGGCGAGAACATCACCGTCGCCGAGGACGCCGCCCGCTTCGCCGGTGAGCCGGTGGACGGCCCGCTCACCGCCTACTACGAGGC
>JAOPWK010000016.1 GCA_025965735.1 Frankiales bacterium | reverse complement strand
TGCTCGGCGGCGGGTCGACGGTCGTGGCGCTGTTCGCGGTGGCGCTGGCCGGCACCGGCCTGCTGACCACCGTCGGCGTCATCGTCGCCATGGACACCTTCGGCCCCATCAGCGACAACGCGCAGGGCATCGCCGAGATGTCGGGGGAGGTCGGCGAGGAGGGCGCGCTGGTGCTCACCAGCCTCGACGCGGTCGGCAACACGACGAAGGCGATCACCAAGGGCATCGCCATCGCCACCGCGGTGCTCGCGGCCACGGCGCTGTTCGGCTCGTTCCGGACGACCGTGGAGACCGCGCTGGCGAAGGCCGGTCAGGGCGTCGTGCCGGACGGGCACCCGTACCGCTTCGACCTGTCGATCGAGAAGCCGAACCTGCTGTTCGGCCTGATCATCGGTGCCGCCGTGGTGTTCCTGTTCTCCGGCCTCGCGATCCAGGCGGTGTCCCGCGCCGCGGGCCGCGTGGTGTTCGAGGTGCGCGAGCAGTTCCGCACCAAGCCGGGGATCATGGACTACACCGAGAAGCCGGACTACGCCCGCGTCGTCGACATCTGCACCAAGGACTCGCTGCGCGAGCTGGCCACCCCCGGCCTGCTCGCCGTCCTGTCGCCGATCGCCGTCGGGTTCGCCCTCGGCTACCAGCCGCTGGGTGCCTTCCTCGCCGGTGCCATCGCGGCCGGCGTCCTCATGGCGGTGTTCCTGTCCAACTCCGGTGGTGCGTGGGACAACGCCAAGAAGCTCGTCGAGGACGGCAACCACGGCGGCAAGGGCTCCCTGGCGCACGAGGCGACGATCATCGGCGACACCGTCGGTGACCCGTTCAAGGACACCGCAGGTCCCGCGCTCAACCCGCTGATCAAGGTGATGAACCTGGTGGCGCTGCTCATCGCGCCGGTCGTCGTGCAGTACGGCATCGGCGAGGACGAGAGCCTGGCGGTCCGCGGCATCATCGCCGCGCTCGCCATCGCCGGCATCGTCACCGCCGTGACGATCAGCAACAAGCGCAGCGTCTCCGGCGCCGTCGAGATCGCGGAGGCCTCCAGCCTCACGTCCGACCGCCGCTAGTCCGCACGCTCTCGCGCGGCCCGTCCCTGCTGGGGCGGGCCGCGCGGCGTTGCGTCTGTAGCGTCGTGCCCCGTGACGCGCGCGCTGCCCGACCCGGAGTCCCTGCTCGCCGACGCTCCGCTGGTGTGGGCGGCGCTGCAGACCGCCGGGTGGTCGGCGGCGGCGCTGGACGAGCTGCTCGGCGCCACCGCCCGCACCCACCTCGACCGCGACGAGCTGGCCCCGCTGCTTCGGCGCACCGACGGCGGCAGCGCGCTGGAGGTGCTCGCCCGGCTGTTCGTGCTCGGGACCGGCGTCGACCTCAAGCAGGCCCGGCGGGCCGGCGTGCCCGAGTCGTGGCTGGTCCCCGACGGGTTCGACGTGGCGGCGGCGGTGCGCCTGCAGCCGGTGGTGCACGGCGGGGTCGAGGTGCTCGTCGCGCACGACCCGGGCCGGGCGGCCAGCGGCGTCCACCCCGACCAGGTGCTCGGCGTCGGGGCCGCCTCCCTCACCCTGGCCGCAGCCACGCCCCGCGCGCACGTCGGCCGCACGCTCGACCTGGGTGCCGGATCCGGCATCCAGGCGCTGCTCGCCGAGGACCACAGCGACGTCGTGGTCGCCACCGACACCAACCCGCGCGCCGCCGCGTACACGCGGCTGTCCGCCGCCCTCGGCGGTCGCGACGTGCAGGCGCGCACCGGCAGCCTGCTCGAGCCGGTGCAGGGGGAGGCGTACGACCTCGTCGTCTCGAACCCGCCGTTCGTCATCGGACCCGGCTCCGGCTACACCTACCGCGACGGCGGGATGGACGGCGACGAGCTGTGCCGACGGCTGGTGGCGGAGCTGCCGGCGGTGCTCGCGCCCGACGGCCACGCGGTGCTGCTCGCGAACTGGCTGCACGTCGCGGGCGAGGACGGCGACGCGCGGGTGCAGTCGTGGTTCGGGCCGGACGTGGACGGCTGGGTGGTGCAGCGCGAGCTGGCCGCGCCGGAGGACTACGTGACGGCGTGGCTGCGGGACACCGACGAGGGGCCGCGCTTCGACGCGCTGTACGAGGCGTGGCTGGACTGGTTCGCGCTGCGTGACGTGGAGGCGGTGGCCTTCGGCGTGCTGGCGCTGCGTCCGGGCACGGGACGGGTGCACCTGGACGACGCGCCGCAGCCGGTGGCTCCGTCCTGGGGCGAGGAGGTGCCTGCCTTCTTCGCGCGGCAGGAGGCGCTCGACAGGGGCGTGCTGGCCACCGCCTGGCGGCTGCGCGACGACGTCCGGCTGCACCAGGTCGCCGCCCGCTCGGACGAGGGGTGGATCGCGCAGACCCAGGTGCTGCAGCAGGAGGCAGGCCTGCGCTGGTCAGGCGCGGTCGACGTCTACGGCGCCACGCTGCTCGCCGGCTGCGACGGTTCGCGCCGTCTCGGCGAGCTGCTCTCGGTCCTCGCCTCCTCCGCCGGGATCTCCGAGGCCGACGCCGCCGAGCAGGTCGTCCCCGTGGTCGAGCGCCTGGTCCAGCAGGGCTTCCTGGTCCCGTGACACGGGCAGCCGCAGGCACAGCAGGCCGCTGAGCAGCACCAGCCCGCCCACCGCCGCGAACGCGGTCCGGGTGCTCGTCGCCTCGGCGAGGTGGGGCAGCGCGAGGTTGCCGGTGAAGCCGCCGACGGTCATCGCCAGCGACATCGCACTGACGGCAGTCGCCCGCTGCGCCGACGCCACCCGGCTGTGCAGCACCGCGCTGAGCAGCGGCCACTGCGCCCCGTGCGCGAGGAAGTAGGCGCCCATCGCGCCGGCCCCCAGCACGATGACGGAGGTGGCGCCGAAGCACGCGACTCCCACAGCGCCGAGGACGCTGAGCAGGGCGCAGGTCCAGCGGGTGGAGTGCCGCAGCAGGCGTCTCGTGCGTGCGGCGAGCAGCGCCCCGACCGCGGCGGCACCGAACGACACCGCCTGCACCGTCCCGAGGACGGCAGCGCCCTCCTCACGACCACCGGCCAGCTCGGCGAAGCGCAGCGGCCCGAGCAGCTCGAAGGCGACGATGGCGATGCCGCCGACCGCAGTGAGCAGCAGGACCACGCGCAGCGGCCCGTCGGTGACGCTCAGCTGGACCGCCTCCTTGACGGTGGCCGGCACCTGCTGGGCGCCCTCGGTCAGCTCCCTGCGCAGGCTGCCCTCGCGCTTCGGGCGGTCCTCGACCAGCAGGCGGAGCAGCGCACCCACGTAGGCGAGGTCGAGCGCGGCGGCCACCAGGAACGGCGCCGCCAGTGCGCCGCCGAGCAGCGCGGGCAGCGCCCCGCCGATCACGGCGCCCACGGCGAGCCCGGCCCCGTCGGCGGCACTCTGCCGGCCGAGCCCCGGAGCGACGTCCGCGCGCCCGTCCACCGTGTCGACGTACCAGGCCTCGAGCGGGCCGGACAGCAGCGCCCGGCCCACACCCATCAGGGCGATGGCGCCGAGGAAGCCGGGAAGCCCCTGCGCCCCGGCGAAGGCGAGGCAGCTCAGGACGTGCAGCACCGCCGCTGTCAGCAGCACCGGCCGGCGCCCGATCGCGTCGGCCAGCCCGCCGGTGGGCAGCTCGAGCGCCGCGAGCAGCACGCCGTACACGCCGAACAGCAGCCCGACGTCCGCCAGGCTCAGCCCCCGGTCCAGCGCGAGCAGGACCATCACGGGAGTGGTCAGGCCGACCGGGAACCAGTGCAGCGCAGTGAGCACGACCAGCCGGTTCGTCGCCTGCTGGACCGTCAGCGTCACGACGTCGCCCGTGGGAAGGCGGCGGTGCAGACGTTGACCAGGGCAGTGCCGTCGCGGCTCGCGCGGTGATCAGCGGCCCAGCGGTCCAGGACCGCGTAGAGCTCGGCGAGCAGCTCGCGCGTCTGCTGCGGCGTGAGGTGCAGGACGTAGTCCGACAGCCCGGCGACGGCGGCCCACTCCCGCGGCTGCTCGGTGCTGAGCCAGGCGCGCAGCTCGCGCCCGAGCACCTCCACCTGCATGCGCTGCATCTGCTCGTTGGCCTCACGGCCGCCCGGCTGGTCGACCAGCTGGTCCGGCTCCCAGTCCGTCACGAGGTGCTGCGCCTGCCACCAGCGCTCGCGCCTTGTTCCCTGCTCGGGCAGCTCCGCCACCAGACCGAACCGCTCCAGCTGGCGCAGGTGGTAGCTGGTGACCCCGCTGCTCTGCCCGACGCGCTCGCCGAGCCGGCTGGAGGTGGACGGTCCGTCAAGGCGGAGCAGCCCCAGCAGGCGACCGCGCAACGGATGGGCCAGCGCGCGCAGGACCTGCGGGTCGGTGACGTGCAGGACGTCGTCAGGAGCCACGAGAGGCACCCTAAAGTTGCAGAGATCCGTTTGCAAGCAGTTCTCTGTACCGTGCCGGTCGTCTCCGCCTGCCGGGCGCCCGCTGCTCCGTCGTGCACACTCGACGGCAGGCGCCTCCGGTCCGGCATCCCGGGTCCGACGCACACTGCCGCCGCCACCTCGCACCGTGAACACCTTGGAGAGCCGTGCCCGACACCGACACCTCGCCGACCGAGAGCGCCGTCAAGGCGCCCACGGGCAAAAAGGCGCGGACCGGCACCGGCACCCGGCTGGTGATCGTCGAGTCGCCGGCCAAGGCCAAGAAGATCGGTCAGTTCCTCGGTGCCGGCTACGTCGTCGAGTCGAGCATCGGCCACATCCGCGACCTGCCGCGCAACGCCGCGGACGTGCCCGCCAGCCACAAGGGGCAGGCCTGGGCGCGCATGGGCGTCGACGTCGACAACGGCTTCCAGACCCTCTACGTCGTCAGCGCCGACAAGAGGCAGCAGGTCGCCAAGCTCAAGGCGCTGCTCAAGGACGCGGACGAGCTCTTCCTGGCCACCGATGAGGACCGCGAGGGCGAGGCCATCGCCTGGCACCTGCTCGAGACGCTCGACCCCAAGGTCCCGGTCCGCCGGATGGTCTTCCACGAGATCACCCCGCAGGCGATCCAGCACGCGGTGGAGACGCCGCGCGAGCTGGACCGGGCGCTGGTCGACGCGCAGGAGACCCGCCGCGTCCTGGACCGCCTCTACGGCTACGAGGTCAGCCCGGTCCTGTGGAAGAAGGTCATGCCGAAGCTCTCGGCCGGCCGCGTGCAGTCGGTCGCGACGCGGGTGGTCGTCGAGCGCGAGCGCGCCCGGATGCGCTTCCGGCAGGCGGAGTACTGGGACGTCGAGGGATCCTTCAGCGCCGACGCCGACGCTGCCGATCCCACTGGCCCCCGCAAGATGAGTGCCACCCTCGTGGCGCTGGACGGCAAGCGGCTCGCCACCGGCGCCTCCTTCGAGCAGGAGACCGGCGAGCTCAAGGCCGGCCTCGACGTCGTGCACCTGGACGAGGCGAGCGCACGCAGCGTCGCCGAGCGCCTGCAGAGCGCGACGTTCAGCGTCCGCTCCACCGACGAGAAGCCGTACACGCGCAAGCCCTACGCGCCGTTCATGACGAGCACCCTGCAGCAGGAGGGCGGCCGCAAGCTGCGCTTCTCCGCGCAGCGCGTCATGCAGACCGCCCAGCGGCTGTACGAGAACGGCTACATCACCTACATGCGCACCGACAGCACCAACCTGTCGGAGACGGCCGTCAACGCCGCCCGCTCCCAGGCGCGTGAGCTCTACGGGCCGGAGTACGTGCCGGAGGCGCCGCGCCGCTACAGCGGCAAGGTGAAGAACGCGCAGGAGGCGCACGAGGCGATCCGCCCCTCCGGTGACGTGTTCCGCACGCCCGGAGAGCTGGCCCGCGAGCTGTCCGGAGACGAGCTGCGCCTCTACGAGCTCATCTGGCAGCGCACCGTCGCCTCCCAGATGGCCGACGCCAAGGGCGTGTCCGCAACGATCCGCCTCGGCGCGAGGACCGCCGACGGCACCGACGCGGAGTTCAGCGCGACCGGCAAGGTCGTGACCTTCCCCGGCTTCCTGCGGGCGTACGTCGAGGGCTCGGACGACCCGGACGCCGAGCTGGAGACCGCCGAGCGCCGCCTGCCGCGCGTCAGCGCCGGCGACCCCCTCGGCGTCGACAGCCTCGACCCGACCGGGCACACCACCAGCCCGCCCGCGCGCTTCACCGAGGCCTCGCTGGTGAAGCGGCTGGAGGAGCTCGGCATCGGCCGGCCCTCCACGTACGCCTCGATCATCACGACGATCCAGGACCGCGGCTACGTCTGGAAGAAGGGCAGCGCCCTCGTCCCGACCTGGCTCGCGTTCGCCGTGATCGGCCTGCTGGAGCAGCACTTCGGGCGCCTTGTCGACTACGGCTTCACCGCGTCGATGGAGAACGACCTCGACGAGATCGCCGCCGGCTCCGGCGGTTCCGTCGAGTGGCTGACCCGCTTCTACTTCGGCTCGGACGAGGGCAAGGAGGGCGGGCTCGCGCGCCAGGGCGGGCTCAAGAAGCTGGTCGGCGCCAACCTCGACGACATCGACGCGCGTGACATCAACTCCATCGTCATCGGCCGCAACGCCGAGAACGAGGAGGTCGTGGTCCGCGTCGGCCGCTACGGCCCCTACGTGCAGATCGGCGACCAGAAGGCGTCGCTCCCGGACGACCTGGCGCCGGACGAGCTCACCGTCGACAAGGCGGTCGAGCTCGCCAACGCGCCGTCGGGCGACCGCGTGCTCGGCATCGACCCGGTGACCGGCTACGAGGTCGTCGCCAAGGCCGGCCGCTACGGCCCGTACGTCTCGCTCGTGCTCCCCGAGGGCAGCAAGGACAAGCCGCCGACGGCGTCGCTGTTCAAGACGATGGACCTGGAGACGCTGACGCTGGAGCAGGCGCTCAAGCTGCTCACCCTGCCGCGCGTGCTCGGCGAGCACGACGGCGAGCAGGTCACGGCGCAGAACGGCCGCTACGGCCCGTACGTCAGCCGGGTCAAGGAGTCACGCTCGCTGGAGAGCGAGGAGCAGCTGTTCGAGATCACGCTCGAGCAGGCGCTCGCGCTGCTGGCCGAGCCGAAGAAGTACGGCAACCGCGCCGCGCCCAAGCCCCCGCTCAAGGAGCTGGGCACCGATCCCACCAGCGGCGGCGCCATCGTGGTGAAGGAGGGCCGCTTCGGCGCCTACGTCACCGACGGGGAGACCAACGCGACGCTGCGCAAGGGCGACGACATCGAGACGCTGACCCAGGAGCGGGCGGTCGACCTGCTCGCGGAGAAGCGGGCGAAGGGCCCGGCGCCGAAGAAGAAGGCGGTCCGCAAGGCACCCGCGAAGAAGGCGACGGCGAAGAAGAAGGCCCCTGCCAAGAAGGCGGCCGCGAAGAAGGCCTGACCGCCCCTAGGCTCGTCCACGTGACCGTCCCCGACCCCGCCGCGCCCCTGCGCAGCGGTCCGCGGGCGGTGCTGCGCAACAGCACGTTCCGCAAGCTCTACACGGCGCTGGTGCTGTCCAGCTTCGGCGACTGGCTCGGCTTCCTCGCGACCACGGCGCTGGCGACGCAGCTGGTCGACTCGTTCCAGGGCAAGGCGTACGCCACCGGCGGCGTGCTGGTCTTCCGGCTGCTGCCCGCCGTCCTCTTCGGGCCGCTGGCAGGCGCTTTCGCCGACCGCTGGGACCGCCGCTGGACGATGGTGATCTGCGACGTCCTGCGCTTCCTGCTCTTCCTGTCGATCCCGCTGGTCGGCTCCGTCGCGGACCGCAGCACCTCGCTGGTCTACCTGCTGATCGCGTCGTTCCTCATCGAGACGGTCAGCCTGTTCTGGATCCCGGCCAAGGAGGCCTCGGTCCCGAACCTCGTCCCGCGCGAGCAGCTCGAGGGCGCCAACCAGCTCACGCTCATCGCGACCTACGGCTCGGCACCCGTCGCGGCTGCGGTCTTCGCGCTGCTCTCGCTGCTCAGCCGCGCGCTCGGCAGCGGCTTCGAGTACTTCCGCACCGGACCGGTGGACCTGGCCCTCTACGTCAACGCCGCCACGTTCCTGTTCGCGGCGGTGACCGTCTACCGGCTGCGCGACCTGCCCAGCCCGGCTCGCCACGAGCGGGTCGCGGGGGCGAAGCCCCCGTCGGTCATCGCCAGCCTCACCGAGGGGCTGCGCTTCATGGGGCGCACGCCGCTCGCACGCGGCCTGCTGGTCGGCATGCTCGGCGCGCTGGCCGCTGGCGGCGCGATCATCGCTCAGGGCAAGCTCTTCGCCGAGTCGGTGCTCGGCGGTGGCGACGCCGCGTACGGCCTGCTCTTCGGCTCGATGTTCCTCGGCATCGCGGCCGGCGTCGCGCTCGGGCCGCGCGCCATGGGGGACCTGTCACGGCGCCGGGTGTTCGGACCGTCGATCGTCGGTGCGGGCGCGGCGCTGATCTTCATGTCCCTGGTGCCCAACCTGTTCCTCGCGACGGTGGCGACGGTGCTGGTCGGCGCCTTCGCCGGAGTGGCCTACGTCGTCGGGATCACCCTGCTGGGGCTGGAGGTGGAGGACGAGCTGCGCGGCCGGACCTTCGGCCTCGTCCAGTCGCTCATGCGCATCGACCTGCTGCTCGTGACCGCCACCACGCCGTTCATCGCCGGCGTGATCGGCACCCGGGAGGGGCCGCTGGGCATCAGCATCAACGGCGTCTCGGTGACGCTGCTCGTCGGCGGGCTCCTCGCCGCGACGGTCGGCGTCGTGAGCTTCAAGCAGATGGACGACCGGCCCGGTGTCCCGCTGCGCCGCGACCTCAAGAAGCGGCTCCAGCGCCGGCCGACGGTGCGCAGGCACGGCGGCACGTTCGTCGCGCTGGAGGGCGGCGAGGGCGCCGGAAAGTCCACGCAGCTGCGCCTGCTCGAGCAGTGGCTCACCGCGCGCGGCCACGACGTCGTCGTCACCCGCGAGCCCGGCGCGACGGCCACCGGCAAGCGGATCCGGGCGCTGCTGCTCGACCCCGCGACCGGCAGCCTGGCGCCGCGGGCCGAGGCGATGCTCTACGCCGCCGACCGCGCGCAGCACGTCGCCGAGGTCGTCCGCCCCGCCCTGGACCGAGGCGCGGTCGTGCTCACCGACCGGTACGTCGACAGCTCGCTGGCCTACCAGGGCGCCGGCCGCGAGCTGGCCGTCGACGAGGTGAAGCGGCTGTCGCAGTGGGCGACGGACGACCTGCGCCCCGACCTCGTGGTGCTGCTCGACGTCGACCCCGTCGTCGGGCTGCAGCGGGCCGGCGACGCACCCGACCGCATCGAGGCGGAGTCGCTGGACTTCCACCGGCGGGTGCGCGACGGCTTCCTGCACCTGGCCGAGGACGACCCGGAGCGGTACGTCGTCGTGGCTGCGGACCAGGCGAGGGAGCAGGTGTTCGCGCAGGTGCGGGCGCGGCTCGAGGAGTTCCTGCCGACCCCGGCGTCGGCGCGGGTACCGGTCGCGTGAGCGTCTTCGACGACCTCGTCGGCCAGGAGCGCGTGGTCGGGCAGCTGCAGGCGGCCGCGCAGGACGCCGCGCGCGTCGTGAACGGCTCCG
>JAOPWK010000116.1 GCA_025965735.1 Frankiales bacterium | reverse complement strand
CCGCGGTTCTGCCGCTTGTACTCCGACAGCCGGGTCCGCTTGCCGAAGCCGCCGTCGGTGACCACCAGCAGGGCCGCCAGCTCCTCGCCCCCGTCGGCCCGGGCGACCTGCATGGCCAGCAGCTCGTCGCCGTCGACCAGGCGCATGCCCATGACACCGGACGTCGCGCGGCCCATCGGCCTCAGCGCCTCGTCGTTCGCCTGGAAGCGGATCGACTTGGCGTCACGGCTGACCAGGAGCAGGTCGTCGTCGGCGCTGATGAGCGCCGCCGCGATGAGCTCGTCGTCCTCGCGCAGGTTGATCGCGATCAGCCCGCTGGAGCGGCCGTTGTCGTACTCGGTGAGCGCGGTCTTCTTCACCAGGCCCTTGCGCGTGGCCAGGACGAGGTACGGCGCCACGGTGTAGTCGCGCAGCGCGATGACCTGGGCGATCTTCTCGTCCGGCTGGAAGGCCAGGATGTTCGCCACGTGCTGTCCGCGGGCGTTGCGGTTCGCCTCCGGCAGCTCGTGCGCCTTGCAGCGGTAGACCCGGCCCTGATCGGTGAAGAACAGCAGCCAGTGGTGCGTCGTGGTGACGAAGAAGCGCTCGACGATGTCGTCCTGCTTGAGCGCCGCGCCCTGTACGCCGCGACCGCCTCGGCGCTGCGAGCGGTAGAGGTCGGTCTTGGTGCGCTTGGCGTAGCCACCGCGAGTGACGGTGACGACCACATCCTCCTGCGCGATGAGGTCCTCGGCGCTCATGTCGCCCTCGAAGGCGATGATCCTGGTGCGCCGCTCGTCGCCGTAGCGATCGACGATCTCGCCGAGCTCCTCGCCGATGATCCGCCGCTGGCGGGCCGGGTCGGCCAGGATCGCCTGCAGGTCGGCGATCTCGCGCTCCTTCTCGGCGAGCTCGTCCAGGATCCGCTGGCGCTCGAGGGCGGCCAGCCGGCGCAGCTGCATGTCCAGGATCGCGACGGCCTGGATCTCGTCGATGTCGAGCAGCTCCATCAGGCCGCTGCGCGCCGCCTCGGCGCTGGGGCTGTTGCGGATGAGCGTGATGACGTCGTCCAGGCGGTCCAGCGCCTTGCCGAGCGCCCTCAGGATGTGCGCCCGCTCCTCAGCCCGCTTGAGCTGGAAGCGCGTCCGCCGGACGATGACGTCCACCTGGTGGGCCACGTAGTACTCGACGAACTGGTCCAGGCGCAGCGTGCGCGGGACCCCGTCGACGATGGCCAGCATGTTGCAGCCGAACGTGTACTGCAGCTGTGTGTGCTTGTAGAGGTTGTTCAGGACCACCTTGGCGACGGCGTCGCGCTTGAGCACGATGACCAGCCGCTGTCCGAGGCGCTGCGAGCCCTCGTCACGGACGTCCGCGATGCCGGCGATCTTCCCGTCGCGGACCAGGTCGGCGATGCTCTCGGCGAGGTTGTCCGGGTTCACCTGGTACGGCAGGTCGCTGACCACCAGGATCGTGCGTCCCTTGGCGTCCTCGTCGACCTCGACGACGGCGCGCATCCGCACCGAGCCGCGGCCGGTGCGGTAGGCCTCCTCGATGCCGCTGCGGCCGACGATGAGCGCGCCGGTCGGGAAGTCCGGCCCCTGGATGCGGGCCAGCAGCGCGTCCAGCAGCTCCTCGGAGCTGGCGTCCGGGTGCTCGAGGTACCACTGGACGCCGGACGCGACCTCGCGCAGGTTGTGCGGCGGGATGTTGGTCGCCATGCCGACGGCGATGCCGGAGCTGCCGTTGACCAGCAGGTTCGGGATCCGGCTGGGCAGGATGGTCGGCTCCTGCGAGCGCCCGTCGTAGTTGGGCGTGAAGTCGACCGTGTCCTGGTCGATCTCGCGGAGCATCTCCATGGCCAACGGGGCCAGCCGGCACTCCGTGTAGCGCATGGCTGCTGCCGGGTCGTTGCCCGGCGAGCCGAAGTTGCCGTTGCCGTCCACAAGCGGGTAGCGCAGCGACCAGGGCTGGGCCAGGCGTACGAGGGTGTCGTAGATCGCCGTGTCCCCGTGCGGGTGGTAGTTGCCCATGACATCGCCGACGACGCGGGCGCACTTGAAGTACCCGCGGTCGGGCCGGTAGCCGCCGTCGTACATGGCGTACAGCACCCGGCGGTGCACCGGCTTGAGGCCGTCGCGGACCTCCGGCAGCGCCCGGCCCACGATGACCGACATCGCGTAGTCGAGGTACGACCGCTGCATCTCGACTTCGATGCCCACGGGCTCGACCCGGTCGCCAGGCGGCGGCGGGGGCAGGACGTCGACCACGGGGGTCCCTTCGTCAGGTCGGGTGTTTCACGTGCAACGCGCCGGACCGTTCCACGTGGAACGCCCGGAACCGGTCAGATGTCCAGGAACCGCACATCCCGGGCGTTGCGCTGGATGAAGGCGCGGCGCGCCTCCACGTCCTCGCCCATCAGCGTGGCGAACAGCTCGTCCGCCGTGGCGGCGTCGTCCAGGGTGACCTGGAGCAGCACGCGCTCGGCCGGGTCCATCGTGGTGCTCCACAGCTCGCCGGCGTTCATCTCGCCCAGGCCCTTGAAGCGCTGGACGGCGTCCTTGGGGAGCTTCTTGCCGTTCTCCTGACCGGAGGTGATCAGGCCGTCGCGCTCGCGGTCGGAGTAGGCGTACTGGAACTCGTCGCGGCCCCACTTGATCTTGTACAGCGGCGGCTGCGCGAGGTAGACGTGGCCGGCCTCCACGAGCGGGCGCATGAAGCGGAAGAGCAGCGTGAGCAGCAGCGTCCGGATGTGCTGGCCGTCCACGTCAGCGTCGGCCATCAGCACCACCTTGTGGTAGCGCAGCTTCTCGATGTCGAACTCCTCGTGGATCCCGGTCCCGAGGGCCGTGATCATCGCCTGGACCTCGTTGTTGTTGAGGACCCGGTCGATGCGCGCCTTCTCGACGTTCAGGATCTTCCCGCGGATCGGCAGGATGGCCTGGAACTTGCTGTCCCGGCCGCCCTTGGCGCTGCCGCCGGCCGAGTCGCCCTCCACCACGTACAACTCGGACTCGCGGGGGTCGGTGGACTGGCAGTCGGCCAGCTTGCCGGGCAGCGAGGAGGACTCCAGCAGGCCCTTGCGGCGCGTCAGCTCACGAGCCTGCCGCGCGGCCAGCCGGGCGCGCGCCGCCTGCGAGGCCTTGGTGACGATCATCTTGCCGTCGGTGGGGTTGCGGTCGAACCAGTCCTTGAGCCACTCGCGGGTGGCCTTCTGCACGAAGCCCTTGGCCTCGGAGTTGCCCAGCTTGGTCTTGGTCTGGCCCTCGAACTGCGGGTCGGCGAGCTTGAGGCTGATGATCGCCGTCAGGCCCTCGCGGATGTCGGACCCCTCGAGGTTGGTCTCCTTCTCCTTGAGGTGGCCCTTCGCGCGCGCCCAGTCGTTGAACGTGGTGGTCAGCGCCGTGCGGAAGCCCTCCTCGTGGGTGCCGCCCTCGTGCGTGTTGATGGTGTTCGCGAACGTGTAGACCGACTCGGCGTAGGAGTCGTTCCACTGCATGGCGACCTCGACGGTCATGCGCATGCCGCTGGTGGTCTCCTCGCTGAACCCGATGACCGTCGGGTGCACCGGCGACTTCGTGGTGTTCAGGTGCGTGACGTAGTCCTGCAGGCCGCCGGGGTAGTGGAAGACCTCCTCGAGGATCTCGCCGCCGTTGAGCTCGGTGCGCTCGTCGCGCAGCGTGATCCGCAGGCCGCCGTTGAGAAAGGCCATCTCCTGCAGGCGGCGGTGCAGCGTCTCGCGGGAGTACGTGGTGGTCTCGGAGAAGATCTCGGCGTCAGCCCAGAAGGTGACCGTGCTGCCGGTCTCCTCGGTGGCGGCGCCCCTGAGCAGCGGCTCCGGGACCGAGCGCAAGTAGGTCTGCGTCCACACCCAGCCGTCTCGCCGGATCTCCACCTCGAGCCGGGTCGACAGCGCGTTGACGACGGCCGCGCCGACGCCGTGAAGTCCGCCGGACACGGCGTAGCTCTCGCCGTCGAACTTGCCGCCGGCGTGCAGCGTGGTGAGCACGACCTCGACCGCCGGGCGCTTCTCGACCGGGTGCGTGTCGACCGGGATGCCGCGTCCGTTGTCGCTCACCCGCACGCCGCCGTCGGCCAGCAGGCTCACGACGATGGTGTCGCAGTAGCCGGCCAGCGCCTCGTCGACCGCGTTGTCGACCACCTCGTAGACCAGGTGGTGCAGGCCGCGCTCGCCGGTGGAGCCGATGTACATGCCGGGGCGCTTGCGCACCGCCTCCAGGCCCTCGAGGATGGTGATGGAGGAGGCGCTGTAGCTCGCCTGCTCCGGCGCCTGCGCGGCATCCTCCTGCTCGCCGTCTGCCGGCGGCGTGGGCTGGTCGCTCATGGGCGGCTCTCCATGTCCTGAGGGT
>JAOPWK010000012.1 GCA_025965735.1 Frankiales bacterium | reverse complement strand
CTGCACAGGGCCGAGATCGGCCCGCGGCAGGCTGATGGCGCCGCCGGCCGCGGAGGCCTGCGCGGCCTGCGCCTGCCGCAGCCGCTCCTGCGCCGACGGGCTGGACAGCCGGACCAGCACCGCGCCGGCGGCGACGGTCGCGCCGTCCTGCACCAGCACCTGCTCGACCTTGGCGTCGGTGGGCGCGCTGACGGTGGCTCTGGCGCGGGCGCCGACGCTGCCCGGTGCGTCCACCGTCTCCGCGACGGTGGTGCGCTGCACCTCCCCGACGCGCACGACGGGGGTGTCGTCGCCGCTGCAGCCGGTCGCCAGCAGAGCGACGGCGAGCAGGACGCGCTTCACCTGCTCAGCCTACGGAGCCAGCGGTCAGCCCGCCTGTCGTCAGGCGTCGGCAGCGAGCTCGCGGGAGCGGTCGCGCGCCGCCTCGATGGCGGCCAGCAAGGCAGCCCGTACCCCGTGGTCCTCCATCGTGCGGATCGCCGAGATCGTCGTGCCGCCAGGGCTGGTCACGGCCTCGCGGAGCAGCACCGGGTGCTCTCCGGACTCGCGCAGCATCCGCGCGCTGCCGACCGCGGTCTGCACGATCAGCTCGGCGGCCACGGCGCGCGGCAGGCCCAGCAGGATGCCGGCGTCGATCATCGCCTCGACCAGGAAGAAGAAGTACGCCGGTCCGCTGCCGGACAGCGCGGTGACCGCGTCCTGCTGCGACTCCGGCACGCGCACGACCTTTCCGACCGGGCTGAGCAGGTCCTCGACCACCTGCAGGTGCTCGGGGCCGGCGTGCGAGCCGGCGCTGATGGCGGACATGGCCTCGTCGACGAAGACCGGGGTGTTGGTCATGACGCGCACGACGTGGGTGCCGGCGGGGAGCAGCTCCTCGACCAGCGCCGAGGTGATGCCGGCCGCCATGGACACGACCAGGGTGCCCGGACGGACGTGCGGGGCGATCTCCCCGAGCAGCGTGCGCATGTCCTGCGGCTTCACGACCAGCAGCACGACGTCGGCCTCCGCGGTCGCCTCCTCCGGCGACGGCGTGCGGACGCCGTACCGGTCGGCGATCTCGGCCGCCCGCTCCTGGTGCCGCTCGGCGGCCAGCACCACGGAGGCGGGCAGGCCCGAGCGCAGCAGACCCGACAGCAGCGCCTCGCCGAGCTTGCCGACGCCGAGCAGCGCGATGGTGGTCACGACTTGCTCGTCAGCGCGCGCAGGAAGAACACCAGGTTGGCCGGCCGTTCGGCGAGACGTCGCATGAGGTAGCCGTACCACTGGTCGCCGTACGGCACGTAGACCCGCACCGTCTCGCCGGCGGCCGCCAGGCGCGCCTGCTCGTTCGGCCGGATGCCATAGAGCATCTGGTACTCGTACGTGCCGGCCGCGCGGTGCTTCGCCAGCCGGTCCGCGGCCTCGACCATCTTCGGGTCGTGGGTGGCGACCATCGGGTAGCCGGGGCCGGACATGAGCACCTCCAGGCAGCGGACGTAGGAGCGGTCGACCTCCTCCGGCGACTGGAACGCCACGCTCGGCGGCTCCTTGTAAGCGCCCTTGCACAGGCGGACCCGCGAGCCCTCCACGGCCAGCGCGCGGCAGTCGTCCTGGGTCCGGTGCAGGTAGGCCTGCACGACCGCGCCGGTGCTGGGGAACTCCTGGCGCAGCGTGCGCAGGGTCTCCAGCGTCCGGTCGGTCGTGGTGTGGTCCTCCATGTCGAGGGTGACCGTGGTCCCCGCCGCGTGCGCCGCCTCGCAGATCGTGCGGGCGCCCTCGAGGGCGAGCTGGTCGCTGATGGTCTGGCCGACCGCGGAGAGCTTCACCGACACCTCGGTGCGTCCCTCGCCGGTGAGTCCGGCCTGGCGCAGGCGCTGCAGCAGCACCAGGTAGGCCTTGACGGTGGCGTCGGCCTGGCCGGCGTCCAGGGTGTCCTCGCCGAGGTGGTCGAGGGTGACGGTGAGCCCCCTGCCCGTGAGTTCGGTGCTGGCGCGCACCGCGTCGTCGACGCTCTCGCCGGCGACGAACCGCCGCACCACGTTGCGGCTGATCGGGGCGCCGCCGACCAGGCGCTCGACAGTGGTGTTGCGCGAGGCGGCGAGGATGACGGAGCGCAGCATGAGGCGAAGGTAGTGGCGAGGGAGGACGGGTGCAGTCGTACGACGTCGTCGTCGTCGGCTGCGGGCCGGTCGGCGCCGTGCTCGCCGCGCGGCTCACCCGCGCCGGCCTGGACGTGCTGGTCGTGGAGCGCGCGACCGAGGTGCACCCGCTGCCGCGGGCGGTGGCCGCCGACGACGAGGTGCAGGAGCTGCTGGAGCGGGTGGCTCCCGGCGTGCTGGAGGGGGCGGTGCTCGACGTGCCGGTGCGCTTCCTCGGCGCGCGAGGGCAGCAGGTCGGGTCGCTCCGGTTCCCACCCGGTGTCGCCGGTCGTCCGGGGCTGGCGCTGTTCCACCAGCCGACGGTCGAGGCGCGGCTGCGCACCCTCGGGCTGGGTGAGGTGCGGCTGGGCGTGGCGGTGGTGGGGCTGGCGCAGGACGCGATGGGGGTCGGGCTGCAGCTGGACGACGGCACGGACGTGCGCGCATCGTGGGTGGTCGGCTGCGACGGCGCGCACTCGGTGGTGCGGCGCGCGACGGGCATCGGCTGGGCCGGGCGTGACCTGCAGCGGTGGCTGGTCGTGGACGTCACGGGTGCGGTCGCGGCGGACGGCTTCACCTACCGCTGCGACCCGGTCCGGCCGTCGGTCGACATGCCGCTGCCCGGCGGGCACCGATGGGAGTGGCTGCTCGCCGACGGCGAGGCTGGGTTCGACCCGCGCCCGCTGCTGCCCGACGGCGTGGAGGTCGTGCGGTGCGTGGAGTACCGCTACGGCGCCCGCCGCGCCTCGACCTGGCGTCGGGGCCGGGTGCTGCTGGCCGGGGACGCCGCGCACACCATGCCGCCGTTCGCCGGACAGGGCCTCGGCGCCGGGGTCCGCGATGCCTGGGCTCTCGGGGCGCTGCTCCCGGCCGGACGGGTGCACGAGTACGAGCCGCTGCGCCGGCCGCACGTGGCGGGCATGACGCGGCTGTCGCTGTTCCTCGGAGCGGTGCTCGAGACGCGATCCGCCTCCGCAGCCGCCGTGAGGGATGCCCTGCTGTCACAGGCGTTCCGCTCCTCCTGGCTTCGCCGGGGAGGGCCGCGCAACAGCCGCAGCGGCGTGCTCGAGCTGTGACCGTCCTGCGGTGAGGCGTGCGCGAGGATCAGTACGCCTGGGAGCGCCGACGTCTCGTACTGACCGTGCGGTCCCACGGTCCTAGGACCAGCCACCCCGCTCGCGCAGCGCCTCCGAGACCCGCTCGAAGCGGGCGCTGTCCAGGACCGCACCCTCCTTGCGGATGCTGTCCTCCGCCAGCTCCAGCACGCGGTCCAGCCGCACGTAGCTCGGCCGTCGCTCGCGGTCCCAGTCACCGGTGCCGACAGCCATCCAGTTCGCGTCGTCGGCGCGATGGCCCTTGCTGGACAGCATGAGACCGAGCACGGTGCGGGCATCGCGCCGACCGACGACCAGCACAGGCCGGTCCTTCACCACGTCGGGCTGGTCCTCGTACGCCACGTCGGTCCAGACGATCTCGCCGGGGTCGGCGGCGCCGTCCAGCCGCGGCGTGTAGGACAGGGTCCGGCGCAGCGTCGCGACGAGCCGGCGCTTGCCGGTCGGCCGGGCCGCCCGGGGGCGGGTCGACCGCTTGAGATCCGCCACGGACTGCACCACGTTGCGCAGGGCCGACCACCTGGACACGACGCGGACGCTACTGCGCGAGCAGGCGCTGGACGAGCACCCACCGGCTGCCCAGCGGCTGTGCCGGGAACCCGACGTCGCCGCGCCAGACGACACGGAAGCCCAGCGCGGCGTGCAGGTGCGCAGACGCGAGGTTCTCCTCGTCGTAGGTGGACCAGAGCACATCGGCCCGCATCGCGACGTGCGCGCAGGCCGCCAGCACCAGCGCCTCGCCCACGCCCTGCCGGCGCCACTGCGCCGCGACGACGAGGCCGGTCAGGTACCAGCCTTCTGGCGCGGTGTCCTCAGGACCGGGGACCACATGGCCGGTGCGCGCGTAGCCGACGAGCAGGTCGTCCACCCGCGCGACGAGCAGCGCCCGGTCCGGCTGCTCGACGTCACGCTGCAGACGCTCGCGCCACCCCTGCGCGCCGGCCGTCGACACCGTCACGGCAAGCGCGACCGCCGGCTCCACGTCGTCCAGCGCAGCGACCCGGACCTCCGCACAGGGCGACGGCCTCGGCGTGGTCCGGGTGGCGAAGGCGGCGTACTCCCGCCGCTCACTCACCGGTGCCGCTCGAGCCAGGCGGCCGCCGCGCCCCACGCCTCACTGGCCGGGTCGAGCGGGTCCCGGTGCACCCCGGCCGTCTCGAGAAGCTCGACCCCGGTGGCCTGCGCGTACTCCCGCGACCGCGCCACCGGGACCGTCTCGTCCGCCGCCGGGTGCACCACCAGAGCCGGTACGGCCGGCGCCCCCGCCCGCACCGGGTCGGCCTGCTGCCATCGCTCGGGCACCTCGGCGAGCGTCCCGCCCAGCAGCTGCTCGGCGTGCACGCGCGCCCGCACCAGGTTCGTCACCGGGGCGAGCGCCACCACCGCGCGCGCCCTGACCGCGGGCTGCGCGCCCACGGCACCGGCCGGCAGCTCGGGCCGCCGAGCCGCCCAGAGCGCCAGCTGCCCGCCGGCGGAGTGGCCGACGAGCACGACCCGCGACAGGTCCACCGGGGCGTCCAGGGTCGCCAGGTGGTCGATGCCCGTCGCGACGTCGTCGAACGTCTGCGGCCACCCGCCGCCGCCACCACGGGCGGCACCGAGTCTGCGGTACTCGAGGTTCCACGCCGCCCATCCGCGGGCGGCCAGGTCGAGGGCCAGCGGCCGGCTCACCAGCTTGCCGTACGTCGTCTGCCAGTAGCCCCCGTGCAGCACGACCGCGACCGGGTGCGGGCCCTTCCCGCGCGGCAGGTGCAGGTCGGCCGCCTGCGACGGGTCGGGGCCGAAGGAGTGGGCAGACCCCTTGCGCAGCAGGGACAGCGCGATCCGGACCTCGAGCCTCAAGCGCGGGCCCAGGCGGCGACGACGCGGGCGAGCTCCTCCCCGCGGTCCTCCTGCAGGAAGTGCCCACCGCCCTCGATGGTCGCGTGCGGCTGACCGGCCGTGCCGGGGATCCGCTCGAGCAGCATCCGGTCGCCACCGCCGGTGATCGGGTCCTTGTCCGAGAACGCGCACAGGAACGGCTTGTCCCAGCGGGACAGCACCTCCCAAGCCCGCTGGTTGTCCGGAGTGGCCGGGTCCTCCAGGCTCTGCGGGATCAGCGCGGGGAACGCCCTCGGGCCGGCCTTGTAGGTGGCGTCCGGGAACGGCGCGTCGTAGGCAGCGGCCACGTCCTCCGGCAGCCCGTCGGCACAGCCGCTCGTGACGAGAAAGCCGATGGGCAGGTCCGGCGTCTTCTGCACGAAGTCGTGGAACAGCCACCACGCCTCCGGCAGCCGCCGTGTCCCGTCCGGCAGGCCGGTGTTGGCCGCGCAGACGCGGGCGAAGCGCTCGGGGTGCTCGGCGACCAGGCGCATCCCGATCAGGCCGCCCCAGTCCTGGCAGACCAGCGTCACGTCGCGCAGGTCGAGCGCGTCGAACAGCGCGCTGCGCATCCACTCGACGTGCCGCGCGTAGGTGTAGTCCTCGTCGCGCACCGGCTTGTCCGAGCGGCCGAAGCCGACGAGGTCCGGCGCGACCACGCGGAAGCCGGCGTCGAGGAGGACCGGCACGGTCTTGCGGTAGAGGTAGGACCAGGTCGGCTCGCCGTGCAGCAGCAGCACGACCGGGGCGTCCCCCGGCCCCTCGTCCAGCACCGCGACGCGCAGCCCGTCCGAGGTCTGGACGTACGACGGCTCCCACGGGTAGCCGGGCAGGTCCTGGAAGCGGTCGTCGGGGGTGCGCAGCGTCTCCACCGCGCGACCGTACTCAGCGCAGGAAGGCGCTGGTGTCGGCCTCGGCGGGTGCGGCCAGGTGCAGTCGCGTGAAGGCGAGCGCCTCGGCCAGGTCGGCCTCCCGCTCCGCCCGGTCGTCGCACTTGCGCGTGTTGATCTCAGCCACGACCAGCCCCCCGAAGCCCTGCACCGCAAGGCCCTCGAGCAGCTCGGCACACGGCTGGTTGCCGCGGCCGGGCACGAGGTGCTCGTCGCGGGCGGTGCCGAGGCCGTCGGCGATGTGCACGTGCGTGAGCCGGTCGCCCATCTCGGCGGCCATGGCCAGTGCGTCGGACTGGCTGACCGAGGTGTGCGAGAGGTCGAGCGTGAAGTCCGGGAAGTCATCCCCCACGGGGTTCCAGTCGGGGGCGTACGGGACGACCTCGCGACCACGGGCGCGCAGCGGGAACATGTTCTCCACAGCGAAGCGGACGTCGGTCTCGTCGGCCATCTGCTGGATGCCGCCGAGGAACTGCCGGGCGTACTCCCGCTGCCACCGGAACGGCGGGTGCACGACGACGGTCTCCGCGCCGCACTCCTCGGCCGCGTCCTTGGCCCGCACGAGCTTGGCCCACGGGTCGGTCCCCCAGACCCGCTGCGTGATGACCAGGCAAGGCGCGTGCAGGGCCAGGATCGGGATCTGGTGGTAGTCCGACAGCCGGCGCAGCGCGGTGATGTCCTGGCTGACCGGGTCGGTCCAGACCATGACCTCGACGCCGTCGTAGCCGAGCCGGGCGGCGATCTCGAAGGCGTCGGCGGTCGACTGCGGGTAGACGCTGGGAGTGGCGAGCGCGACGCGGGCGTCCGGCACCGTGGCCACGGGGTGCGCGGAGGACTCCTCGGAGCGCACCGCGGCGGACGACTCGGA
>JAOPWK010000112.1 GCA_025965735.1 Frankiales bacterium | reverse complement strand
CGCGGCCGCGGAGCCGGACGCCGGACGAGCTGTGTCGCCCGCCGTGCCATGAGCAGGGCGACCCCGCGCCGGGCGCGCACCTCCGGCGGCAGCTCGGCCAGCAGCAGGGCGGCCACCGCGTCGGCGTCCTGCCGGTCGATCGCCTTGCCGAGCCGCCGGATCGCCACGGTGGCCCCGTCGTCGCGGCCGTCGTCCAACGCGGCGGGCATGACCATGGCCAGCCGCTCGAACCGGTCCGGCCGACGTGACAGCAGACGCAGGAGGGCTCCTGAGCCGACGGACAGCCCGACGGCTCTCGTGGCGCCGGTCGCGTCCGCGACCGCGGACAGGTCGTCGGCCAGCAGGTCGTAGTCCCAGCCGTCGGGCAGGGGACCGCTGTCGCCGTGCCCGCGCAGGTCCAGCAGCACCCGTGTGCCGGTCACCCGCGCGGCCAGCGGCCGGGTCTCGGCCCGCGATCCGCCTAGCCCGTGGGCGAAGACGGTCACCGGCGCTCCCTCGCCCAGGACGGTGAACGACACCTCGCCGACCTGCCCGAGTGGCTGTGCGAGCGAGGTCATCAGTGCCCCATCCCCAGTCCGCCGTCGACCGGCAGGACCGCGCCGGTGACGTAGGACGCCTCGTCCGAGGCCAGGAACGCGATGACCGCGGCAACCTCCTCCGCCGTGCCGCTGCGGCCGAGCGGCACCCCCGCCAGGACGGCGTCTCGTCGGGCAGACGTGAGGCTGGCAGTCATGTCGGTGTCGATGAAGCCGGGCGCGACGACGTTGCTGGTGATTCCACGGCTGCCGAGCTCGCGGGCCAGCGAGCGCGACAGGCCGACGAGCCCGGACTTGCTCGCGGCGTAGGCGGCCTGGCCGGCGCTGCCGGACAGACCCACCACCGAGGACACGAACACCAGGCGCCCCCAGCGTTGCCGCAGCATGCCTCGCGCGGTCTGCCGGGCCACACGCAACGCGCCTCCCAGATTGGTGTCCAGGACCCGCGCCACATCCTCGTCGGATGCCCGCAGCAGCAGCCCGTCCACGGCGACGCCGGCGTTGGCGACCAGCACCTCCACCGGCCCGTGCGCCTGCTCGGCCTGCGTCACGGCGGCCTCCACCTGCGCGGTGTCGGTGACGTCGCACTTCACCGACAGCAGTCCTTCGCCGACCTCCCCGTCGCGGCTGGTCACCGCCACCCGGTGGCCACGGGCGAGCAGGTCGCGGGCGACGGCCAGGCCGATGCCGCGGTTGCCTCCGGTGACCAGGACCGAACGGCCGCTCACAGCGGCGGGTTCCGGTGCCGGCCGCGGGACGCAGGCAGGCCGGCCAGCGTCTCCACGAGTCTCCGCCGGGTCAGGTGCGGGGGCAGCACCTCGTCCACGGCGCCGCAGCTCAGGGCCCTGCCCAGGCCGCCGGTCGTCGCCTCGTGCGCTGCGGCCAGACCAAGCACCAGGTCGGCATGCCGCTGCGGGTCAGTCTCTGCGGCCAGCTCACGCCGGTGCAGCACCTCGATCGCGGCGACGGCCCCCATCACGTCCACCTGCGCGCCGGGCCAGGCGAAGACGGCATCCGCGCCCAGGCCCTTGCTCCCCATGGCGATGAACGCGCCGCCGAAGCTCTTGCGCAGCACAACCGTCAGCCGCGGCACCTCCGCGGCCGCGTAGGCGTGCAGCAGCTTCGCGCCGCGCCGGACCACGCCGGCGTCCTCCTGCCCGACGCCCGGCAGGTAGCCCGGCACGTCGACGAGGAACAGCAACGGGAGACCGTGCGCGTTGCACCACTGCACGAACCGGCCGGACTTGTCGCCGCTGGTGGCGTCCAGGCAGCCGGCCATCCGGATGGGGTTGTTGGCCACCACGCCGACCGTGCGCCCCGCCAGGCGCCCCAGCCCGGTGACGACGTTGCGGGCCCATCCGGCCTGCATCTCCACGAAGGTGGCCTCGTCGAGGATGGCGCGGACGACCGGCCGGACGTCGTAGGCCACCCGGTGCTCGCCGGGCACGAGCGGGCCGGGGTCAGGACCGTCTGTGCGCCGGATGTCCACGGTCCCCTGCCGGCAGAGCAGGTCGACGAGCCGGCGTGCCTGCTGCAGCGCATCGCTCTCGCTGGCGGCGGCCAGATGGACGACGCCGCTGCGCGAGTGCGTCTCCTGCCCGCCGAGCCGCTCGGCGTCGACGTCCTGACCTGTCACCTTGCGGACGATGTCCGGCCCGGTGACCAGCACCCGGCCGGCGGGAGCCATGACGACGACGTCTGTCAGGGCAGGCCCGTAGGCCGCTCCCCCGGCGGCCGGGCCAAGCACCACCGAGATCTGGGGGACATGGCCGCTGGCCCGCACCTGGGCTGCGAACATCCGACCCACGGCGGCCAGCCCGGACACACCTTCACGCAGCCGCGCGCCACCGGAGTGCCAGATGCCCACGATCGGCGCACCTTCGGCGGTCGCCCGGTCGGTCGCCGCGGTGATCGCACGGCAGCTGTCCTCGCCCAGGGCCCCGCCCTGGATCGTGGCGTCGGTCGCGAAGGCGATCACCTGCGTGCCCCCGATGCCGCCGCGCGCGACAACCACGCCATCGGCGTCCTCCAGGACGGTCGGCATGTCCAGCAGGGCGTGCAGCCGCTGCCTGGCCTGCTCCGCCACGGGCCGGATCAGGACGCTGGTCATCGCGTGAGGACCAGTGAGACGTCGTGCCCGCCGAAGCCGAACGACGTGCTCAGCGCGACGTCGTGCGGGTGCTCCCGGGTGACGGTGCGCACGGCGTCCACGTCAGCCTCGTCGTCCAGATCGTCCAGGTTGCGGATCGCCGGCACCAGGCCACTTCTCAGGGCGAGCACAGCGGCGATGGCCTCGACCGCACCGGCCGCGCCGAGCAGGTGTCCCGTGCAGGACTTCGGCGCGGTGACCGGCGGGCGGTGGCGCCCGAGGGCGAGGTTGAGCGCTTTGGCCTCGGCCAGGTCCCCAAGCGGCGTGGAGGTCGCGTGCGCGTTCACGTGCCCCACGTCCTGCGGGCCGACGCCCGCGTCGCGCAGCGCGGCGGTGATGCTGCGGGCTGCGCCCGAGCCGGTCGGGTCCGGAGCGGTGACGTGGTGAGCGTCGCTGGCCATGCCGGCGCCGGCCAGATGCGCGTGGACCTGCGCGGCGCGACCTGCGGCGTGCTGCTCGGTTTCCAAAACCAGCATGCCCGCGCCCTCGCCCAGCACGAAGCCGTCCCGTCCCTTGTCGTACGGGCGGCTGGCCGCCTGCGGCTCGTCGTGCCGGGTCGACAGCGCCCGCATCTGCGCGAAGCCCGCGAGGGGCAGCGGGTGCACGCATGCCTCGGCCCCGCCCGCGACGACGACATCGGCGCGGCCGGACCGGAGCAGCTCCAGCGCCACGGCGATCGCCTCCGCGCCGGACGCGCAGGCACTGACGGGGCAGTGCACCCCGGCGCGCGCGCCGATCTCGAGGCCGACGGTGGCGGCCGGGCCGTTCGGCATCAGCATCGGGATCAGGTGCGGGCTGACCCGGCGCGGACCCTTCTCGCGCAGGACGCGGTCCTGCCCGAGGATGGTGAGCGCGCCACCGATCCCCGAGCCGACGACGACCGCGAGCCGCTCGGGATCGACCGTCGGCGAGCCGGCGTCCGCCCACGCCTCCCGCGCGGCGACCAGAGCCAGCTGCTGGACCCGGTCAAGGGTGCGAGCCTCCACCCGCTCCAGGCGTCCCTCCACGTCGACGGTCGCCGCGAGGCGGGCCGGCAGGTCGGCGAACTCCGGCTCGTCGAGCAGCCGGACGCCCGAGCGACCGGACAGCAGTCCCTCCTCGAGTGCGGTGACGTCCGGACCGAGCGGGGTGAGGGCACCCAGTCCCGTGATGGCGACCGACGTCATGCGGCGGCGCCGGCGATGTGGTCCAGCGCGTCGCCGACGGTGCGCAGACCCTCCAGCGCCTCGTCCGGGATGCGCACGTCGAAGCGCTCCTCGCACGCGACGACGACCTCGACCATCGTCAGCGAGTCGATGTCCAGGTCGGCGTCGAACGTCGCCTCCGGCACCACCTTGTCGGCCGGGGTTCCGGCCACCTCCTCGAGCACGGCGGCAAGGCCGGAGAGCAGCTCGGTGCGGGACAGCATGGGGGCAGTGGTCATGGGGTTCTCCTGGTGAGGTGGGCGAGGGTTGGGTCAGGGACAGCGGATGACGGTGGCGGCGGCGGTGAGGCCGGCGCCGAAGCCGAGCAGCAGCACGGCGTCGCCGCGGTGCACGGCTCCCTGCTCGACCAGCTCGGTGAGCGCCAGCGGGATGGACGCGGCGCTGGTGTTGCCGCTGTCCACGACGTCACGCGCCACCACGACCGACGGGGGCAGGCCGAGGCTCTTCACGAGCGAGTCGGTGATGCGGAGGTTGGCCTGGTGCGGCACGAAGGCCGCCAGCTGCTCGGGCTCAAGACCTGCCGCGGCACAGGCACGTCGCGCCAGCTCGGGCGCCGCGCTCGTGGCCCACCGGTAGACCGCGCGCCCCTCCATGTGCAGGACGGGCGGGAACCCCTGCGTGCGCAGCACTCCTGCCTGCTCGCCGTCGCTGCACCACACGACCGGCCCCACACCGTCCTGGTCGGCGACGCCGACGACGGCCGCTCCGGCGCCGTCACCGAACAAAAAGGCCGTGCCCCGGTCGTACGGGTCCAGGATGTCGGAGAAGCGCTCGGAGCCGATCACCAGCACGATGCGGGCACTGCCGGCGCGCACCGTGTCTGCGGCCAGGGACAGCCCATAGGTGAAGCCGGCGCAGGCGGCGCCGAGGTCGAGGGCGCCGGAGCCACCCGTGCCGAGCCGCGCCGCGACCGAGGCTGCGGCTCCGGGCACGGCGTGCGTGAGCGTGCAGGTCGCCACCAGGACCAGGTCGACGTCGGACGGCACGAGGCCGGCGGCGGCCAGCGCCTTGCCTCCGGCCGAGACGGCCATCTCGACGACCGACTCGTCGGGGCCGGCGATGCCGCGGGTCACGATGCCGCTGCGGTCGCGGATCCACGCGTCGGTGGAGCCGGTGCGGGCGGCGACGGCGGCGTTGTCCTCCCGGTGCGCCGGGCGGTGCGCGCCCAGGCCGAGCAGGGCAGCGGGGGTCACGCGCTCACGAGCAGGTCGTCGGGGCTGCGCAGCGCGGTCACCCGAAGGTCGGGCCGCGCCCTCTTCAGCAGTGCCGCGAGCACGCCGGCAGGAGCCAGCTCGACCGTGTCCGCGGGCGGGAAGGCGCCGAGGCACAGGTCGAAGCGCACCGGGCTCGTGAGCTGGGTGACCAGACGGTCGAGCAACGTGCGCCCGTCCCGTAGCACGGCCCCGTCGGCGTTGGCCACCACGTCGCACCTGGCGTCCCGGGGCGAGAGCTCCGCGACGAGCCGGGCGAAGCCGTCGACGGCGGGAGCCATCGCGGACGTGTGGAAGGCGGCCGCCACGTCGAGCCGCCGCACGCGCACCCCCGGCGGCGGCGTCCACGCCTCCAGCGCCTCCATGGGGCCGCCGAGCACCACCTGCCCCGGAGCGTTGACCGTGGCCAGCTCGAGCCCGGCGGCCAGCAGGGCCTGGGGATCGACGCTGGCACCGAGCACGGCGACCAGGCCGGTGGGGCGGGCGGCTGCTGCCCAGGCCATCAGCCGGCCGCGGCCGGCGGCCAGCACCATCGACTCGTCGTCGGTCAGCACGCCCGCGAGGGCGAGCGCCGACAGCTCGCCGACGCTGTGCCCGCAGACCGCCCGCGGTGCGGCGCCGGCCAGGACGGCCCGACCGCTCAGCAGAGCGGCGGCGGTGAGCAGGGGCTGCGCCACCTGCGTGGGGCGGAGCTCCTCGGCACCGGCGGACGTCCCCAGCCGCACCAGGTCCAGGCCGGCGAGCTCCGACCACCGCGCGAGCCGGTCGGCGGCGCCCGGCAGGGCCAGCCAGTCCGTCAGCATGCCGACGGACTGGGATCCTTGACCGGGCGACAGAAGCAGGGGCACGCGGCCAGCCTGCCCCCCGCGCAGGCCAGACGCGGCGTCCGCCTCCTACGGAGAACCTCCGAAGACTTTGTGAGTAACCTACAACGGCTGGGTGCGCCCGAGGAGCAGCGCCAACCGCACCACGAGGGCGCCCCGGGGCTGAGTGAGGTTTTGTCCGGTGACATCGGTGAGCTTCTTCAGCCTGTAGCGCACCGTGTTCGGATGCAGGAACAGCGCCCTTCCGGTTGCCTCGATCGACCCGCCGCCCTCCAGGTAGGCCGCGGCTGTCGCCAGCAGATCACCGCCCGCCAGCACCAGCGGGCTGTAGATGTCCTCCAGCAGACGCCGCCGCGCCGCCTCGTCCCCGAGGACGACTCGCTCCGCCAGCAGGTCCGCGGCCTGGACCGGTCGCGGGGCCTGCGGCCAGGCCCGCACGGCCGACAGCCCGGCCAGTGCCTCCTGCACCGACACCACCGCTCCGGCCAGGTCGCGGGCGACCGGACCGACCACGACCGGGGCCTCCGGCAGGGCTGCGGTGATCTGCCGCACCGCGGCAGCCATGGCGCCCGTTCCGCCGACCACGAGCACCAGCGAGGTGTCGGCCTCCCCCACGAGCAGTGACAGCCCGCTGTGGCGCGCGCCGGTCCGCAGCTGCGGCACGTCCAGGTCGGGCGGTACCGGTGCCGCGAGCGCCAGCGTCCAGTCCACCCGGTTCCAGCCCAGGGTCGCGGCCCGCGAGAGCGTCAGCTCTCCCGCGTGCCCGCGCACCAGCGCGTCCACCACCCCCGCCTCGAGACGGGCGTCCCACGCGCCGCGCGCCTCCGCAGCCGCGGCGTAGACATCAGCCGCGGCGAAGGCGAGCTCCCGGGAGTAGCGCAGGACCGCCTCGTGCAGCCTTGCCTCGTCGCCGGGCGCCGCGAGCGCCGACGTCTCCTGCTCGACGACGTCGACGGCGATCCGGATGAGCTGGACGGTCTGCTTCAGGTTGACGACCCGGGCGAGCTCGCGCGGCGCCGCGGCGAACACCTCCGGACCGACCGGAAGCGGCTGGTCCGGGTAGCGGAGCCACTGGGAGAACGTCGACAGGCCCGCCTGCAGCACCAGCCCGACATAGGACCGCTGCTCCGGAGGGAGCGCGCCGAACCAGGGCAGCTCCTCCATGACCCGCACGCATCTGCTGCTCAAGGACGACGAGGAACGCTGGACCCGCTGCCATGTCGCCTGCGCCACGGGCACAGTCTCTCAGTACGCGCCCCCCGCCGAACGGCTACGCGACCGCCTGGTCGGCCACGCCTGGCTGCGCTGCCGGGCAGCCGTGCCGTCCCGCAAGCGTCAGTGCTGCGGCAGCGCCTGTCGCGCACCGGCCAGGACAACCTCGCTCAGACGCTCGAGCGAGGCTGAGCGCACCCTCCACCGCTGCCAGTACAGCGGCACGTCGACGCGGGCCCGCGCGTCCAGCAGGACGACCTGCGAGCGCAGTCCCGGCTGGGCCAGCTGGAGGTCGCTGAGCATGCCCCAGCCCAGCCCGGCGAGCACCGCCTGCACGAAGCCCTCCGTCGAGGGGACGTGGTGCGCGGGCGGGTCGGCTCTGCCCCGCGTCCGGCGCCGGAGCCACGTCCGCTGCAGCTCGTCGTCGCGGTCGAAGTGGAGGACCGGAGCCCGGGCCAGGCCGGCAGCGGTGGCGCCGGCCGGGAGCCAGCGCTCGACGAAATGGGGGACGGCGACAGGCCGGTAGCGCATGAGCCCCAGCGGCGTCGAGGTGCAGCCGGGCACAGGGGTCGCGGCGGCGGTGACGGCCGCGAGCACGGTGCCGTCGCGCAGGAGTGCGGCGGTGTCGTCCTGGTCGGCCCGGTGCAGGTCCAGCAGGATCTGCCCGCGCAGGGGCGCCAGGGCCGGCAGCAGCCAGGTGGACAGCGAGTCCGCGTTGACGGCGATCTGCAGCGGCACCGGACCCGGCGCGTCGGCGAGTTCGCGGGCGGTGTCGGCCGTCAGCAGCTCGAGCTCTCGGGCCAGCCGCAGCACCGCGGCACCGTGCTCGGTCACCCGGACCGGCCGCGAGCGGACGAGAAGCACCCGCCCGGCCGCCTGCTCCAGCGCCTTGAGCCGCTGGCTGATGGCGGAGGGCGTGACGTGCAGGGCACGCGCGGCCGCGTCGAGCGTCCCCGTGTCCACGGCGGCACGCAGCGCTCTCAGCTGGCCGAGATCGAGATCCATGAAGCCAGGCTAACGTCGCGCAAGGATCATTTGTTTGGCTTCAGCACGAGCAGCGGGACAGGCTGGTCCCATGACCCCCGCCCTGCTGGCCGCCTTCTCCGGGATGGGCCTCGGCCTGGCCCTCATCGTCGCCATCGGCGCCCAGAACGCCTTCGTCCTGAGGCAGGGCCTGCGCGGTGAGCACGTGCCCGCCGTCGTCGCCGTGTGCGCGATGTCCGACCTCGTCCTGATCACCGCCGGGGTCGCCGGCACCGGCGCCCTGCTCGACCGCGTGCCGGAGCTGGTGACGGTCCTGCGCTGGGCGGGAGCGGCGTTCCTGTTGGCGTACGCGGTGGTTGCCCTGCGCCGGGCTGCGCGTCCCGCGGGTGCGCTGGTTGCCGAGGCCGGCCGGCGTACGCCGCTCGTGCCGACGGTGCTGACGGCGTGCGCGCTCACCTGGCTCAACCCGCACGTCTACCTGGACACCGTGGTGCTCCTGGGATCGGTCGCGGCGGCACACGGTCCGCTGCGCTGGCACTTCGGCGCAGGAGCCGCCGTGGGCAGCGTGCTGTGGTTCAGCGCGCTGGGCGCCGGCGCGCGACTGTTGCGGCCGGTCTTCGCCCGCCCCGCCGCCTGGCGCGTGCTGGACGGCGGCATCGCGGTCGTCATGGCGCTGCTGGCCGTCGGCCTCCTGCGCGCAGGCTGACAGCCGCCGCCCGGCCGCTGTCCCTGAAAGTGGACAGCCGGTCTGCCCGGCCATGGACCTGCTGCGGCAGCCTGCGCTCCGAGGCAGCACGTTCGCGTCGCCGACGTCACCACGCCCCGCACCGGGTGGACCGGCTACAAGACGGTGCGGAGCGCTCTGCCGAGCACCTCGCCGGCCGCCGAGAGCTGCTCGGCGGGCGCGGCGGAGTAGTTGAGGCGGAGGTAGGGGCCGGAGGGCTCGGCGGGAAACCACTCGTTCCCGGGCGCGACGAGCAGGCGCTGCACCTCGCACTCGCGCACGAGCTGGTCGGAGTCGGTGCCGTCCGGCAGCCGGACCCACAGGTTCAGCCCGCCGGGCGGGACGTGCTCGACGCTCACCTGCGGCGCGTGCTCCCGCAGGCTGTCCAGCAGCAGGTCTCGCCGGGTCCGCAGGTTCTGGCGCAGCACCCGCAGGTGG
Organism: Frankiales bacterium; assembly: GCA_025965735.1. GTDB lineage: Bacteria > Actinomycetota > Actinomycetes > Mycobacteriales > SCTD01 > SCTD01. Next base: position 21,355 of record JAOPWK010000112.1, on the reverse strand, counting down.
CTGCGCCAGCCGGGCTGCGTCACGACGTCCAGCGCGGCTGCCTGCAGCACGCCGCTGACATACATGCTCTCGGCTGCCCGGTCGGCCAGGATCCGGGCGCGGGCCGGGCCGCGCGCGATGACCGCGGCGACGCGCAGCGCCGGGGAGACCGACTTGGTCAGCGACCGCAGGTAGATGACGTGGCCGTCGTCGTCGAGGCGCACCAGCGGCTGCGGGTCGGCCTCGATGCCCAGGTCGTGCGCCCAGTCGTCCTCGACCAGGAAGGCGCCGTGCGCCCGCACCGCATCCAGCACCGCCCGGCTCGTCTGCGGCGACCACTGCGTGCCGGTGGGGTTGGCGAAGCTGGGCTGGGCGTAGAACGCGCGGGCGCCGGTCGCGCTGAGGGCGCGCTCCACGTCGTCCGGGTCCGGTCCGTCCGGTCCGGTCGGGATGGGCACGAGCGTGACGCCGGCCTGCTCGGCCGCCAGCAGGGCGCCCCAGTAGGTCGGCGACTCGATGAGCAGCGGCGCGCCCCGGCCCACCAGCGCACGGAAGATCGAGCTGAGGCCGCTCTGGCTGCCGGCGATGACCAGGACGTCGCGCGCGGACGGTGGTGTGACCCCGACGGGCGCGCCGGCAGCGACCTGGCCGGCGAACCACGCCTGCAGGTCGGGCAGTCCCGCCACGGGTGACCGTGCCAGCGCCACCTCCGAGCGCGAGGCTCTGGCCAGCGCCGCCCGGACCAGCCGGCCGGGCAGCAGGTCCTGGCTCGGGTAGCCCGAGTGCAGCGCGATGGCATCGGGCACCGCCGCGCGATGCGTGGACGACAGCACCGACAGCCGCGCCTGCGGTGCCCCGAGTGATGCCGTCTGCCAGGAGAGGTCCGCCGGCCTGGGCTGGGGCGCCGCGCGCACGAACGTGCCGACACCGGGCCGGCTCTCGACCAGCCCGAGCGAGGTCAGCTGCCGGATCGCCTTCTGCACGGTGACGGGGCTGGCACCATGCTCGAGCGTGAGCGCCCGGTTGGACGGCAGCTGCGCTCCCGGCGGCGCCGCAGCGAGCCAGGCGTGCAGCGCCTGGACGATGCGGCCTGCACTATCCTGGGACATGACGCAGCAGAGTAGCGCTATCGATCATTCTCCCGTTCCGTTATCCCCCGGCCGGCAGCGGCAGGTCGGGTCGGGGCTGGCCTGGGGACTGCTCGGCGTCACCGCCTTCTCCTTCACCGTCCCGTTCACCCGGGTCGCGGCGGGGGGCGGCCTGTCACCGCTGTTCGTCGGTGCCGGTCGGGCGGTCGTGGCGGCGGTGCTGGCCGCCGGCTGCCTGGTCGCGACCCGGCAGCGGCTACCGGTCCGCGGCCAGTGGCTCCGCCTGGGCGTCGTCGCCGGTGGCGTCGTGGTCGGCTTCCCGCTGCTCACCTCGTACGCCCTGACGCAGGCACCCGCCGGGCACGCGGCGCTGGTCATCGGACTGCTGCCGGCAGCCACCGCCGTCGTGGCCGTGCTGCGCGGCAGCGAGCGGGCGACCGGGCGGTTCTGGATGTCCGCCGGCCTCGGGGTTGTGGCGGTGGGGACGTTCGCCGGCCTGCAGAACGGCGGGCTCGGCGCGCTGCACTGGGCTGACCTGCTGCTGCTCGGAGCCGTCCTGGCGGCAGCGATCGGCTACGCCGAAGGGGGTCTGCTGGCCAGGGAGGTCGGCGCCTGGCAGACCGTGTCGTGGGCGCTGGTGCTCGCCGCGCCGCTGATGGCTGTCCTGACCGGGCTCGCCGTCGTGCAGGCACCGCCGTCGGCCACCGGCTCCCAGTGGCTGGCCTTCGCCTACCTGGCCTGCGTGAGCATGTTCCTCGGCTTCTTCGCCTGGTACCGCGGCCTGGGCATCGGTCCGATGGCGCAGGTGAGCCAGGTGCAGCTGGTGCAGCCGGTCCTGAGCATTCTGTGGGCGACGCTGCTCCTGGGCGAGGACCTTGGCTGGGCGACCGTCGTGGGCGGCGTGGTCGTGATCCTGTGCGCGCGCAGCGCGGTCCGCACCCGGGTGCGCCGCACAAGCGCCTGACGCAGGGCCCGGGCGGGCGCGTCGGACCCGCCTCGCTCCCCCGGTCGCCCGGCCCGGCTGCCCCGCACGGGACGGCCCTGCCTTCGGGTAGACGCCTCGGAGATGAGCACCGCCACGACGTCACCCCTGCATGGTCGGACTGACGCCTCGGCAACGAGCCGCCGCACAGCTGCGCACACGGGAGGCGCGTGCGACAGCCCCCGCGGACTCACGGCATCCGCAGACGTTCTGAGGCGGACCGTCGGCGCTGTCCGTCACGAACCGCCGGCGGACTGAACGGCAGGCCGGTGCTCCTTCGGCCGACGCAGTTGTACGCGCTGTCTGTGCAGCGTGATACCGCGTCGGAACCTGAAACTCTTCTCACTTGTGCTGGTCCTTACGGTCGGCCCCGGGAACTGTCGCGACGGGTGGGGCGAGGACCGATGGCCGGAGCTTGCAGAAGCGCTGCGGGAGCGGCCCGCCGGCGGGACGGCATGGGCCGCGGCCGGCGGCGCTGAGCCACCGGGGCGTCAGCGTCCAACGCCGGGACGGCGCGAAGGGGGACGCGCTACATCGGCCGCTACACCCTGTCGTCGGGCAAGCGCCCGTCGGTGCCCGGGCGGGCCAGCTGGCAGGAGGCCTTCGATGCCGCCCGCGCCGTGCAGAGCAAGATCGACCGGGCGCGGTACCGCGATCCCGGCGGCGGCACGATGACCTTCGCGGAGCTGGTCGTCGAGCACTACCTGCCCCTGCAGGGCGACCTGAGCCCGGTGACCTGCAAGAACATCGCCTCCCACCTCGGGGACGCTACAGGCCGGCCCCGTGCCAAGGGCGCCAAAGCCGAGCGCCCCGCGCGCTACGCGTTGCTGCCGGTCTTCGGTGCGATGGAGCGGCACGATCGGGCCGCAGGACGTGCGGCTGTGGCAGGCCGGCCTGGTGCGGGAGCACTACCAGCGCAGCTCGATCCTGGCCAAGCGGGTGCTGCCGCCAGCGATCCTGGAGCTCGCGCGGGTCAACGGCTGGCTGGACCTGAACCGGGCCGACCCGGTCCCGCAGCCGCGGGCGAGGGAGCGGCCGGACGGCGGGCGGGTGCTGAGCCCAGAGGAGTGGTCGGTCCTGCGGCCGCGGCTGACCGGGCCGCGACCGGGCTGCTGGTCGACGTGACGCTGGACACGGGGCTGCGGATCTCCGAGGTCGCGGCGCTGCGGGCGAGGGGCCTGATCGACGATGACGGCCGGGACCCGCAGCTCTCGGCTGATAGCGCGGGGACGCCCATCCCTGGTCCACGGCTGCCGGGCCGGCGGGAGCAGTCGCTCGATTCCGGCGTGCGGAACCACCGGCCCACGAGTGGACAGCCGTTTGGCGCGCTCACGCAGACGGGGCGCGGCAGCTGCCTGCGTACACCTGAGCGGATGCTTGGCTCATGATCAGCGCAGCGCCGGCAGCGTCCGCCCGCCTCGGCCTCGCCCGTCATGACCGCGGCAGGCCGGGCGCCCGCGAGGGCTAGCGGGACTCGGCGTCGCGCAGGCGTGACACCAGGGACACCAGCAGGGCCCGGGTGATCTCGACGTCGTCCAGCAGCGGCCGGAACTCCCAGCCGACCATCGTCAGGGTCGTCGTGTTCTCGACGGCGCGCACTGTGGCGGAACGGGGCTTGCCGTCGATGAGGGACAGCTCGCCGAAGTGGTCGCCGGGTCCCAGTGTCCGGACGACGGAGCCCTTGACCTCCACCTCCACCGATCCCGTCTGCACGAGGTGGAAGGCGACCCCGCTGGCGCCCTCTGCGGCGATCTCCTTGCCCGCGGCGTGCTCGACGGGCTTGACCCGCTCCGCCATGCGCTGCAACGCCCGCTTGTCGAGGCCGGCGAACAGAGGCACGGTGCGGAGGGCGTCGACGACGTCCGGGGACTTGGCCATGAGGGCGCTCCGGGGCTCCGGGGACAGGGTGGCGCGAGGGTAGCGGCGCCGCGTCGTCGCTGGGGCCGTTCTTCGGCGTGATCTGGAATGACGGTCCTACAGTGCGCCATGGCTACGCTGACCGAGCCGGTCTGCACCTCCTGCGGTGACCCGGTCGCGCCGGAAGCCCGCTTCTGCCCGTCATGCGGGGTACCCCGCGATGTCGAGCGCAAGGCGGCCGAGCAGGAGCTGCGCAAGACCGTCACCCTGCTGTTCTGCGATGTCGCCGGATCGACCGCCCTCGGGGAGGCGCTGGACCCTGAGGTGCTCCGCGCCGTCATGGGCCGCTACTTCGACGTAGCAGCCGCGTGCATCGACCGCCATGGCGGCAAGGTGGAGAAGTTCGTCGGCGACGCCGTTCTTGCCGTCTTCGGCATCCCGCAGGTGCGGGAAGACGACGCGCTGCGTGCAGTCCGCGCAGCCGCGGACCTGCAGGCCGAGCTCGCCGTGCTGGCCGACGAGCTGCTGGTGCAGCCGGGGGTTCGGCTGTCGGTGCGCACAGGTGTGAACACCGGTTCCGTGGTCGCCGGAGCCGCCCGCGCAGGTGGCTCGTTCGCCACTGGCGACGCCGTGAACACCGCCGCGCGACTGGAGCAGGCCGCCGCGGCCGGCGACGTCCTGCTGGGTGCGAGCACCTACGCGCTCGTCCGCGATGCGGTGGACGTCGAAGCGGTGCCGGCGCTGACCGCCAAGGGCAAGGCGGAGCCGCTGCCGGCCTACCGGCTGCTCCGGGTGCACGCGGTGGAGCGCGGCCGTCGCCGTCGGCTCGGAGCACCGCTGGTGGGCCGGGAGCGGGAGTGCGCGGCGCTCCAGGACGCGCTTGCGCGGGCCGTCGAGGTCGGGCGGGGGCAGCTCGTCACCGTGCTCGGCGCCGCCGGGATGGGCAAGACCCGGCTGGTCGAGCACTTCGTCGGGGAGCTCGACGAGGACGTACGGGTGCTCCGGGGCCGCTGCCTGTCCTACGGGCGCGGCATCACCTTCTGGCCGATCGTGCAGGTGCTGCGGGGCGCGGCTGGTCTCACCGGCGAGGAGTCCGTTCCGGAGGCCGAGCGTGCACTGCTCGACCTCCTCGACGGGGCCCCTGACGGCGCAGCCGCGACGGCGCGGTTGCTGCCGCTGCTCGGGCTCGGTGGGGAACCGGGCGGCAGCGACGAGACGTTCTGGGCCGTCCGGACGCTGCTGGAGCACCTGGCTGCGCAGGCGCCCCTGGTCGTCACGGTCGACGACGTGCACTGGGCCGAGCCGACGCTGCTCGACCTTCTGGAGCGGGTGCGCGACGAGGCTCGCGACGTGCCGCTGCTCATGGTGTGCCAGGCGCGCCCCGAGCTGCTGGACATCAGACCAGGGTGGGGCGGGGGCGCGCTCAACGCCACGACCTTCCTGCTCGAGCCGTTCGGGCCGAGCCAGACCGCGGCGCTGCTGCACGACCAGCTCGGCGGCGACGTGTCACCCGATGCTGCGGCAGCTATCGAGGCATGGGCCGACGGCAACCCCCTGTTCGTCGAAGAGCTCGCTGTCCACCTGATCGAGGAGGGGCGGCTGGAGCGGACGGCCGACGGCTGGGAGCTCAACGGCCCGGCGGGTCACGTGAGCGTGCCGCCGACCGTGAGCGCGCTGCTCTCCGCGCGGCTCGACCGCCTGCCCCCGGACGAGCGGGCCCTGCTCGAGACGCTCTCCGTCATCGGGCTCGAGGTGACGGGCAGCGAGGCCGTGGCGCTGTCCTCCGCCGGGCACGAGGTGCCTGTACTGCTGGAGGGCCTGGCGCGCCGCGACCTGCTGCGCCGCGCGCGCGGGGCCCGCCGCGACGTCTGGGCCTTCCGGCACGTGCTGCTGCGGGAGGCGGCGTACGACTCGCTGCCCAAGGCGGTGCGGGCCACGCTGCACGAGCGGTACGCCGACCTGCTGGGAGCATCCGTGGGCTCGGCGGAGGACTCGGCTTCCGGCGTGGCGGGTCTGGAGGTGCACGCCTTCGTCGGGTACCACCTGGAGCAGGCGGTGCGGTGGCGGCAGGAGCTGGGGGACGCCGCCGAGGGACTGGCGGAGCGCGCGGCGGGGATGCTGGCGGATGCCGCGGAGGCGGCCGAGGAGGTCGACGACGTGGCGGCCGCGGCTGGTCTGCTGGATCGGGCGGTCGCGGTTTCGCCGCGGCCGGACGGGCTGCGTCGCGAGCTGCTGTTCCGGCTGACGGCGCTTCGCATCCACACCGGGGACGTCCTCTCGGGACGGGCTACGGCCGCTGCCCTGCTGGAGCTGTGCGACGCCGCCGTCCCGGCGGTGGAGCGCTGTATGGCCGAGGCCTTCGACCTGCACCTTCGGGCCGACGCGGGCGACGCCTACGACCCGCAGCTGCTCGCCGACGCCGCAGGGTGGGCCGCCGAGCACGCACGGCGTGCGGGCGACGACCGCCGCCTGGTGGAGGCCCTCAAGTGCGTCATCAGCGCGGCGGCGATGGTCGGCCGTTGGCAAGCAGCCGAGGCGGCCGTGCAGGAGGCACTCACCACGAGCGGCGCCAAGGACCGGCGGACGATGGCGGTCTGGCAGCTGGCCGCGTACAGCTGGGGACCGCGTCCGATCGACGACGCGTTGCGGGCTGTGGCCGTCGCCCGGGCCGTGCCCGGCGCGTCCGCGCGGTCCGTCGTGCTCATGGACAGCCACGAGGCCGCCATGCTCGCCATGTCCGGACAAGCGGGCCGGGCGCGCGCGATGGGCCTGCCCGCCGAGCGGGCCGCGTTGGACTTCGACACCTTCACCATCGCGGCCGGCGCCTTCTTCTTCGTCCAGATGCACGTCGCCCTCGGCGACCTTGCTGCTGCGGTGCGCGCGCTCGACGCAGGCATCGAGGCCTGCCGCAGCAGCGGATCGCTCTCACACGGCTCCACCCTGCTGGCGTGGAAGGGCCTGCTGCTGCTGGAGCTGCACGCCCCCGCCGAGGAAGCCACGCAGGCGCTTGACGCCGCGCAGGACATCACCTCGCCCTTCGACGCGATGTCGGTGTCCATGGTCTCTGCAGGTCGGGCCGTCCTGGCTGCCCGCCACGGCAACAGGCAGGCAGCCTTGGCTCTGCTGGGTCGCGCCCTGGAAGTCCTGGACGGCACCGATCAGGACCTTCAACGAGCCGACCAGCGACGATGGCTGGCCGAAGTCCCCCGGCTCGCCGGCGACGAGACCCGGCGACGAGAGCTGCTGGAGCAGGCGTTGGCGCTCTACGAGCGCAAGGGACATCTTCCGCTCGCAGACCTGGTACGGCGGGAGCTCACCGACTGATGCCAGCCACGTTCGGCGGCCATGCAGACCTCGCGGCGCTGCGCAGGCGCGGTCGTCGAGGCGCTTCGGCCGCGTGCGCCCTTTGCGGCGAACGGCGGTGGGCCGGCTCAGGCAGCCGGCGGCGGTGGCGCCACCAAGCTCAGCAAAGGCTCCTTGGTCCTGTCCGGGTCGTCCGGCCACTCGTCGTCGAGCGTGCCGGTCGAGGTCAGCCGTGCCTGGATGCTGTCCGGCGAGGCGGCACGATCATGCGCCGCCAGCAGAGCAGCTGCCCCGGCGACGTGCGGCGCTGCCATGCCAGGTGCCGCTGTCGAAGCCGTACCCGCCGGCGTTGAGCGTCGACATGATGCATACGCCGGGTGCCATGATGTCGACGTCGTTGCCGTAGTTGCTCGAGTCCGCCGCGGTGTCGTCGACATCGGCGCGGCAGTGCGACGTCGTGGTCGCCGCGCCCGCCCGACCCAACGGCGCCCCATCGAAGTCTGCGAGCGCGGAAACGGTGAGGACCTCGTCCTAGCCGCCGGGCACGCCACGCAGCTGCGTGTCTGAGGCGTCGTTGCCGGCCGCAGCGATGAACGTCGTGCCGAGCGTGCGCGCCTTGCAGACGTTCTTGTGCAGCGGGTCGTTGTTCGCGGCGCCGCAGTCGTCCCTTGCCGGCCCGGGGAGGCCCAGATGGGAGTGCTGGACCCGGTCCCGGCGGCCGCCGAGAGGTGGATGACCTTCTCGTACGGCTCATGGGCCGGCAGCTCACTCATGTGCCACCCCGACCCTGGCGCCAAGGAGACTCCTGCAGTGGCGTGAGATGTTCTGCCGGTCAGCGTGTTTGGCAACGATCCGGCACGCAGGTAGCCGGATCGCGCGGCCTGACCTGCGAAGCCTGTCTCCCCGAGCGAGAGCGATCCCGAAGATCCGGCGTTCCACGGCACGCGGCTACAGCCGGGCCCCTTGTGCCGCGTCACAACAGCCGCGGCGCGTCTTCGGACGCCGTGCGGGCAGGCACCGGCCTCCAGGTGGCGAAGGAAGGCACACCCGATCGATGGAGCTGCCGCCGTGGTGCTTGCCCGTGTTCGCCGACTCTCGCTGCTGCGCGTCCTGCTGCCCGTCCTGCTGGTGGCGCTGGCCGCGCCGGCCGCCGCACTGGACGTGCTGCCGACCCCGGGCGCGGTCCTCGCCCCCGGGAAGGTCGTGCGGGCCGGCGTTGCCTCCGTGGACGCCTCCTGGCACCTGGGTGCGGGCGGCGGGCAGTTCGCCGAGACGACGTCCGGCGCCTACTACGGCGACCAGGTCGACCCGTTCCTGCACGCGACGAAGAAGCGTCCGGCCCGCGGGCTGCAGTCGCGCATCCACACGCGCGCGCTGCTCCTCGAGGGCGTCAACGACCAGCGCTTCGCGGTCGTCGCCAACGACCTCTACCTGCCGAACGACCTGCTGAACCGGCGGGTCGCGCAGCTGCTCGAGCAGCACGACCTGGCCGTCACCACCGGCCTGAAGCCGGGCGAGGTCACCGGCATCACGGAGGACAACCTGGCGATCACCGCCAGCCACAACCACAACTCGGCCTTCTACTCGACCCCGGCCGTCGGCACCTGGGTGTTCCAGGACGTCTTCGACCTGCGCTTCTTCGAGTACATGAGCAGCCGCATGGCGCAGGCCGTCATCGACGCGGCCGGCCAGATGCGGCCCGTGCGGATCGGCGCGGCCACCGTGCCGTTCAACGAGATCACGGCGCACACCATCGGCCCGAAGGTCGCCGACGACGGCACCCCGGCCGGCCAGCCCTTCGCCCACACCACCGGACAGCTCACCGTCGTCCGCGTCGACGACCTCACCGATCCGGCCAAGCCGAAGCCGTACGCCAACTGGATCACTCTCGGCCTGCACCCGGAGTTCACCTGGGGGTACGAGCTGTTCAGCGGCGACATCACGCACGCCGCGATGCGGATCATCGACCGCGAGCTCGGCACCACCTCGGTCATGAGCCAGCGCGAGACCGGCTCCTCCGGCCCGCACAAGGACCTGCGGGTGCACGAGCCGGCCGAGCGTCGGGAGTTCCAGGAGAGCGGCTGGCAGCAGCTGGACGCCGGCGCGCGGCTGTTCGCCGACGCCGTGCACCGCGCCTACCGCGCGCTGGACACCGACGAGCAGCCCGCGCCGTACGACCCGCACGCGCCGCGGACCGACGGGCCGCCGGTGGAGATCGTGCCGTTCGGCACCGCGCTGGACGTCGCCGTGGCCTCCGAGCGCTTCGCCGCTCCCACGATGCGCCCGGCGCCGGGCCTGTCGAACTGCAACACGGTCTCGCTGTTCCACGGCGACTGGCAGGTCCCGGCCCTGGGGCTGCCCGACTGCAACGACGACGCCTCCGCGGTGGGCAACCCCGTCGTCGGGGCCACGCCGGTGGACGAGCGTGCCTTCTACGACCAGCTCAAGGAGCTCGGCGTGCCGGTCCCCGAGTCCTACTTCGCGCCCAGCCTCGCAGTGCTCGAGGAGACGGCCGCGATCCACCTGATGGCCGTACGCATCGGTGACATCGCCGCCACCTTCTGCCCCTGCGAGCAGTTCACCGACGGGGCGCTGAACATCCAGAGCCGCCTCAACGACGTCGAGGACGACGTCTGGCGCGGCTTCGACTGGACGACGCAGAAGCGTCCGGAAGGCTCGGCCTTCTGCCGACAGAACGCCGACACCACCTGGTCCTGCGCCGACCCGCGCTCCTTCCGCGAGGCTGGCCCCTGGCCGGAGCTGGAGCCGGTGACCGACCTCGAGTACCGCCGGATGCGGGCGCAGGTCAACAACGACGCCGACGGGTGGGAGGAGCTGACCAACGCCGGGACCGACCTGTTCGGCGAGGCCGAGCCGGCAGACCCCGCGAAGATCAAGGGCAACTTCACGCACCGCGAGATCACCGACTACGGCGCGAAGGACGGCTACGGGCTGACCATCGCCGTCGGCATGGCCAACGACTACTTCGGCTACACGCCGGAGTACCGCGAGATGCGCGGCTACGACCACTACCGCAAGGCGCTGAACGGTCTCGGGTTGCACGGCGCGGACTACCTGGCCACCCGGCTGGTGCGCCTGGCCGCCTCGCTGCGCGGCGGGGAGCCGGTGACGCTGTCGCCGCAGGACCTGGCCTATCAGGCCGAGTCCGGCCGGGCCCGTGCCGTCAGCCAGGCGCTCGGCGAGCTGGCCGGCGCGCACACCACCGCCTACGACGCCACCCTGCCGGCCGACGGCGGCACCCCCGGCATCGTGCAGCAGCCGGTGGACGTCGAGCGGTTCGACGGCGCCGTGCTGCGCTTCGTCGGCGGATCCTCCTACACCGACATGCCCACGGTGACCGTCGAGCGCAAGGTCGGCGACGACTGGGTGCCGTTCGCCGACCAGAGCGGTGAGGTGCCGATCGAGGTGCGCTTCCCGACCGCTGAGCAGCTGCCGTCGTTCGCCGCCGGCGAGTTCACCTGGGAGTGGACCGCGTCCTGGGAGGCGTTCGTCTCCGAGGTCGAGCTGCCGGACCTGTCTGGCGAGGGCCACCGCGCCACCCCGGCCGGCACGTACCGCTTCGCCGTCCAGGGCCGCTCCCGAACCGCCCCCGGCGACGTGGTCGAGCCGTACGCCTTCACCAGCGCGCCGTTCCAGGTGCGCCCGTGGGACGGCCTCACCGTCGACGGCGTGTCGGTCACGGACGGCGGGGCGGTCCACGTGGCCGTCGGCCCGTCGACGACGGAGACCTTTGAGGACCGCGTACACGCCTACGGCCCTGTCGACTACCCGGACGGCTGGGACTGGGCGAAGGCGATGAGCTCGGTCGCCGACCAGCGGGCCAAGACCGAGAACGGGACGTTCGGCGAGCACCGCGAGCGCGTCTACTACCGCTACCGGGCCGGAGCGCAGGACGACCAGGCGTACTGCCTGTTCTGCCGCTTCCACCCGTGGCAGGAGGACGGCGCCGCGAGCGCCGGCACGGTGACCGTGCAGCGCGCCGGCGGGACGATCGAGCGCTGGCCGGCAGTGCCCGCGCAAGGCGGGCTGGTCGCGGTGCCCGCGGGCCGGCGCGACGCGCTGCGGCGCGGCGACCGGGTGAGCGTGACGGCGGGCGACGTGCAGGACGAATGGGGCAACACCAACGGCGCCGGCTCCGCGCCCGTGGAGGTCGGCAAGCGCAAGGAGCGGTGATCTCCGGGCCGACGGCGTACCCGGGTCCTGCGGGGGCATGACCTGTCCTGATCAGGGTGCGCCACCGGTCCGGGCGGGTGCTCACCTGCCCGGGTGGTGAAGGTGCCGGCCGAAACAGCCGACACCCGCTGGGACCGACCCCGAAGGAGCCCGTGCGTTGTCGCTGTCCCTGCCGACCCGGCACCGCCGGGCGATGGTCCTCGTCCTGCTCGCCGTCGCCGTCGCGGTGCCCCTGCTGACGCTCCCCCGGCTCCCCCAGCTGTCCTGGTGGCCGGCGCTGGCCGGGCTCGCGCCATGGGTGCTCGGCAAGTACGTGCTGTGCCCGCTGCGCTGGCACGCCCTGTCCGAGAGCGGTCGCACCCGCCGCTGGCACATCCGGGCGTACGCCGAAGCCGAGCTCTGCGGGCTGCTCACCCCGGGGCACGTCGGCGCGGATGCCTGGCGGGTGCGCCGGCTCACCCGCAACGGGATGACCACCCCGGACGCCGTGGCTGAGGCCGGGCTCGACCGGCTGGTCGGCGCGATTGGCCTCGCCGCCTTTGTCGGTTTCTCCGCGGTCGCCCTGCCGGCCCGGATGCTGCTCACGGCTGTGGGCATCGCGCTCGTGGCGGTCGCCGTGGCGGTCGTGGTCGGACGGCGCAAGCCGCACCTGGTGCCCGCCCGTCGCCTGCCCGCGCCACGCCAGGTCGCCTACGGCGTCGCGCTGTCCGCGGCGTACCAGCTCTCGATCTGCCTGCTGCTGCTTGGCACCGTCGCCGCGACCGGCCACACGCTGGGCCCGCTGGAGCTGCTGGGGGCGTTCGGCGCCAGCCAGCTGGCCGGCTCGGTCCCCGGCCCGCACGGCGCCAGCCCGCGCGACGGAGCCCTCGTCGTCGCCCTCGCCGGCCTCGGCCTGCCGTGGCAGGCCGCCCTCGGGGCCGTCGCGCTCAAGGCCACCCTTGCCTGGCTGCCGGCGCTGGCGCTGGGCGGGGTCAGCCTGCTCGCCGCCCGCCGCTACGCCGCCCACCGGCACGACCCCGCGCTGGCTGTCTGAGCAATCTGCTGTCGTTCCTGGGGGGACAGGGGCACACTCGACCTGCCGTCGGGGGTGGCCATGGGAGCAGCAGCAGTCCGCTGGCGGGTCGCCGTGCGCACGGTGCTGGTCGACGCGGGCGTGGTGGTCACCGGGATCGTCGTCTACTTCGGCATCCGCGGGCTGACGGCGGGCTCGCAGGAGGCCGCCGTGGACCACGCCGGTGACATCCTCGCGCTGGAGAAGACGCTCGGCCTGGACGTCGAGGCCGGCGTGCAGGCGCTGCTCGTGGACGTCGCGCCGCTGACGACCTTGGCGAACTGGGTCTACATCTGGGGGCACTGGCCGGTCATCGTGGCGACGCTCATCTGGCTGGCGCTGCACGACCGGCGGGTGTTCCTGCGGCTGCGCAACGCGATGATCGCCTCCGGCACCCTTGGGCTCTGCGTCTACACGACCTACCCGGTGGCGCCGCCGCGGCTGGCCGAGCGCGGCTTCGTGGACACGATCACCGAGCAGTCCAACTCCTACCGCGTCCTGCAGCCACCGGCGTTCGTCAACCAGTACGCCGCTATGCCGAGCCTGCACGTGGGCTGGGACCTGTGCCTGGGCCTGGCGCTGGTGGCCGCCGCCTCCACGCTGGCCGTCCGCACGATCGGCCGGCTGATGCCGGGCGTCATGGCAGCGGCGACGATCCTGACGGCCAACCACTACGTGCTCGACGTCATCGCCGGCGCCGCGTTCGGCCTGGCCGGCTGGGCCATCGCGCTGCGCGCCGAGCGGATCCGGGAGCGTCGGCAGGCCCGTGCCGGCGTACCGGCGCAGCGGGCGTCCGGTCCGCCTCCCGCCATCGATCTCCGGCTGCCCGCGCCCTGGGCGGGGGCGGACCGCCCGTTCGTCGACCCGCGGTGCGCCGACGCTCCGTGAGCGTGCTGGCCGTCGCGCACCGCGCCGGGAACTCCCTCGCTGCACTGGCCGCGGCCGAGGAGGCCGGCGCTGAGGTCATCGAGTGCGACGTGCACGCCTCGCGCGGCCGGCTCGAGGTGCGGCACAGCAAGGCGCTGGGGCCGTGGCTGTGGGACCGCGGGCCGTGGGAGCTGCAGTCCCGCTCGGCGCCGCAGCTGGAGCTGGCTGAGCTGCTCGCGGCGACCGACGGCACGCTGATGCTCGACCTCAAGGGGGTCGGCAGCGTCGGGCGCCGCACCGCGGCTGCGGTGGGGGCACGCCCCGAGCCGGTGCTGGTCTGCTCGCGCTGGTGGCCCTCGGTGGACGCCTTCGCAGCGCTGGACGGTGCCCGCCCCGTGCTGTCCGCCCGCAACCGCGGCGAGCTGGTGCGGATGCGGCGCCGGGTCCGGACGAGGGCGCCGTACGGCGTGAGCCTGCACGGGTCGCTGTTGTCCGAGCCGGTCGTCGCGGAGCTGCGCGAGCGGGTCGAGCTGGTGATGACCTGGGGCGTGGATGACCTCGGGGCGCTGGACCGCGTCGTCGGCCTGGGCGTGAACGGGGTGATCAGCGACAGCGCGGAGGTGCTGCGAGCTGTCCGCGCTCACAGGTAGGAGCGCAGCTCCCACAGCTCCGGGAAGTAGCGCATCGCCAGCCGCGAGCGGAGGTACTCGCCGCCGCTCGAGCCGCCGGTGCCGGGCTTGGTGCCGATCTGCCGCTCGACCATGTCGACGTGCCGGCTGCGCCACTGGCTGGCCAGCGCGTCGTGGGACAGCAGCGCCTCAGCGAGCTCCCACAGCTCGGCGTGCTCCCGCTCGCGAGCCAGCCGAAGGAACGACTCCCGGCGCTCCTCGACCGTGCCGACGGGGAAGCCGCGCTGCGCCAACACCGAGAGGAACGCCTCCCACAGGCTCGGCTCGGCCAGGCGGGCGTGCATGCGCTCCCGCTCCTCCGGCGAGGCCTGCCGGAGCCGGTCGACGTACGCCGGGTCGCGCGCCCCGGAGAGGAACTCCAGCTCGCGGAACTGCACCGACTGGAAGCCGCTGGCCGGGGCGAGCAGCGCCCGGAAGGCGAGGAAGTCCTGCGGGGTCATCGTCTCGAGCACGACGACCTGCTCGATGAGGATCTGCTCGATGCTGTGCACGCGCTGCAGCGCCTTGCGCGGCTCGAAGGTGTGGCCGGCCAGCATCTGGTCGCGGGCGAAGCCGAGCTCGTGCAGACACTGCTTGAACCACAGCTCGCACACCTGGTGCACGGTGATGAACAGCAGCTCGTCGTGCGCCGCCGGGTCGGACTGCAGGACCTGCTGGTCGAGCAGCTCGGGCAGGTGCAGGTAGCTGCCGTAGGACAGCCGGGCGCCCTCCTCGCCGAAGTGCCGCTCGCTCATGCGGGCAACCTACCGACGGGCGCGCGCCGTCTCCCGCTGGTTGGCGCGGTCGATCGCCTCGACGAGCTGCTCCTTGCTCATCGACGACCGGCCGGGCACCTCCAGGCGCTGCGCCAGCTCGTACAGGTGCTTCTTGCTGGCGTTGGCGTCCACGCCGCCCGCGTTGTCGCCGGGGCCACCGTCGCTCGGCCCCTTCTCGTCCTTGGGCTCCCAGTGGTCGCCGACCTTCTCGAACGAGTGCTTCACCGCGGCGAACGCCGTGCGCGCCGCCCGGCCCTCGTCGCCGTCGTAGGTCTCGACAGCCGAGTCGTAGGTCTTGGCGAAGGTCGCCTGGGCCTTGCGCGGCGAGCGCTGGAGCGTGCTCGGGAGCTCGTCCTTCTTGGGCGCGCCGGACTTCGTGGTCTTGGGCATGCCGGGAGAGTGCCCGCTAGGAGTCGACGCTCACCAGGTCGACGACGAAGACCAGCGTGGCCGCGGGCGGGATGTCCGGCGGGGAGCCGGCCGGGCCGTAGCCCAGGTCCGGCGGGATGACGAGCTGGCGGCGGCCGCCGACCTTCATGCCGACGATGCCCTGGTCCCAGCCGCCGATGACCTGCCCGCCGCCGAGCTGGAACGGGAAGGGCTCACCGCCGCGGTCCCAGGAGGCGTCGAACTGCTTGCCGTCGGCGTAGGTGACGCCGACGTACTGCATCGAGACGGCCTGGCCGGAGCAGGCCAGGTCGCCGTCGCCGACGACGATGTCCGACACCTGGAGCGCTGTGGGCGCCGGCTCCTTCGGCGTGGTGATGACCGGCTTGGTCTTCAGGTCCGTGGTGGCGTCGGCCGGCGGCTCGACGGGCGTCGGCGCGCCCGGGCAGCTGGTCTCCTGCGGCGCGGCGACGGTGTCGTCACCGCCGTCGGAGCAGGCGGTCAGGACGAGGGCGGCGGCCAGAACGGCGGTCGCGAGACGGGGCTTCACTTCTTCTCCTGGCCGAGCAGGCGCTCGATTCGGCTGTCGGCGAGGCGCTGGAACGCCCGCCGCGGACGGGTGCGGTCGAGGACCGCGGCCTCGAGGTCGTCGGCCACGATGGTGCGCGGCTCGGCGTCGGGGCCGGTCTGGGCGAGGGCTTCCACGCCCAGCTGCAGCACCTGCTCCAACGGTGCGGTGGGGTCGTGGCGTTCCTTGACGTACGTCGCGAGCGGCTCGCTGTTGCCGCCCATGACGACGAAGCCGTGCTCCTCGGCGACGCTGCCGTCGTAGGTCAGCCGGTAGAGCTGGTCGTCCTTGGGCGTCTCCCCCACCTCGGCCACGACGAGCTCCACCTCGTACGGCTTGCCGGCCTCGGTGAAGATCGTGCCGAGCGTCTGCGCGTAGGCGTTGGCCAGGCCGCGGCTGGTGACGTCGCGGCGGTCGTACTGGTAGCCGCGCAGGTCGGCGTACCGCACCCCGGCCAGGCGCAGGTTCTCGAACTCGTTGTACTTGCCGACCGCGGCGAAGGCGATCCGGTCGTAGATCTCGCTGATCTTGTGCAGCGCGTTGCTCGGGTTCTCGCCGACGAACAGGATCCCGTCGGCGTACGCGAGCGTGAGGACCGAGCGACCGCGGGCGATGCCCTTGCGCGCGTAGTCGCTCTTGTCCTTCATCACCTGCTCAGGGGAGACGTAGAACGGGGTGCTCACTGCTGCTCTCCTCGTCGCGCCTGGGACGTCACGCTGGTCGTCATGCTCAGCCGCCCGGGTTGGTCATGCGCTCGTCGACGACCGTCTGCACGACCGCGCCCACCTCGTCGTCCGGCAGCCGGCGCAGGCCCTCGTCGGTGACGCTCATGACGATGGGCCAGATCTTGCGGGACAGGTCCGGCCCGCCGGTCGCGCTGTCGTCGTCGGCCGCGTCGTAGAGCGCGTCCACGCAGAGCTTGACCGCTTCGGCCTCGGTGACGCCGTCGCGGTAGCGCTTCTTGAGCGCTCCGCGGGCGAAGATGCTGCCCGAGCCGACGCTGTGGAAGCTGTGCTCCTCGTAGCGCCCACCGGTCACGTCGTAGCTGAAGATCCGGCCGACGTTGCCGTCGAGGTCGTAGCCGGCGAACAGCGGCACGACGGCCAGGCCCTGCATCGCCATGCCGAGGTTGGCGCGGATCATCGCGCTCAGGCGGTTGGCCTTGCCGTCCAGGCTGAGCACGTGGCCCTCGAGCTTCTCGAAGTGCTCCAGCTCCACCTGGAACAGCCGCACCATCTCGATCGCGAGCCCGGCGGTGCCGGCGATGCCGACGCAGCTGTAGTCGTCGGCCGGGAAGACCTTCTCGATGTCCCGCTGCGCGATGATGTTGCCCATCGTGGCGCGGCGGTCGCCGGCCATGACGACACCGCTGGCGTGGGTGACGGCGACGATCGTCGTCCCGTGGGGGGCGTCCACCGTGCCGGCGGGCAGCGTCAGCCGCGACGGGAGGAGATCAGGTGCTGCAGCTCCGAGGAACTCCGTGAACGAGCTGCTGCCTGTCGCGGTGAAGTGACCCGGTAGACGCCCGGAGACACCTGCTGCCTCTGCCACGTGGTCCTCTCGAGATAGTCGATCGCGGTGCGCAGGACGTCCGCCCTGTCGCGGAAGTTGCCCAAGCCCTGGTTGCAGCAGGAGCACAGCACACCACGCACCTGGCCGGTCATGTGGTCGTGGTCCACGTGCTGCGGCGCACGCTCCCGGCACAGCGCGCAGACGCCGCCCTGGAGCCCCACCATGGCTTCGACCTCGGCATGCGTGATGTCGTACCGGCGGCGCAGGTGGTACTCCGGGAGCCGCCGTACAACCGCTTGCGGGTCTCCTGTCCACGAGCGTTGTGGCAGGGCTGGCAGTAGGTGGTCCGTCCGTCCGCGCGCCGTGTAGCGGGAGGGACGTCGTCCAGAGGCTTGGACTGCCCGCAGTCGGGGCAGCATTCCAAGATCACTGACCCCCTTTTTGTACATAAGCCTTGACGAAGTCCTCGGCGTTCTCCTCGAGGACGCCGTCGATCTCGTCCAGCAGGTCGTCCACGTCGTCGGTCAGCTTCCCGACCCGCTCCTGCACGTCGCTGGTCGCCTCGACCTGCGTCTCCTCGACGTCCTCGGTCCGCTTGCTCGTGCGGTCCTGCCCGCCGCTGTCCCTGGTGGCCATCGGGTGCTCCTCGCGTGTCGCTCGACGTCCTGCAGCGACAGTATCCGCGCCCTACGACAGTCCGCGCCTACTCGACGACGAGCGTGTCCCCGTCACGGCGGACCGTCCGGCGGCGGAGCTTGAGCACGACCCCGTACGCCTTGACCAGCTGGGTGTACCCGGGCGTCTTGCCGACGTAGAACAGGAAGCCCTTCGGGCCCTCGACCATCTTGCCGCTGTCCAGGTCGTACTTGCTGCCGTGCCAGGGGCAGACCAGGCAGCCGTCCTTGTCCAGCGTCCCCTTCGACAGGTCGGCCAGCTGGTGGCGGCAGCGGGACGACACCGCCTTGACCTCCCCACGGCGGTTCGCGAGCGTCCAGGGGCCGGCGCGGCCGACGGAGCCCTCGGGCAACGAGGCGGCGGAGGTGCGGTGCTGGGCCATGCGGGGACTCCCGGGGGACGTGGGGCTGGTGCCGGGCCTGTACCCGCTCCAAGCGCCGCCACGACCTGCTGTGAGCGATCACAAGAGGCATCCGCGCGCCGGCGGCGAAACACCCTCGCATGCTGCGCCGCACCCTCGTCCTCGCCCTGACCGCCACCGTCGGCCTGCCGGCCGCCGTCACGCTGCTGCCCGCGCAGGCCGCACCGCTCCCGGTGCCGGACCTGACCGTCGCCGCCGCGCGGCAGGTCGACCCGGTCGTGCTCACCGGCGAGGCCTTCGGCACGTGGGCCGTGCCGAGCAACGTCACGGCCAAGGCGCCGCTGACGGACCTGTTCGACTGCCAGAGCTTCGACGACCAGTGCGAGCACAACCACTACGAGGACCCGGAGGTCGACAGCAGCACGCTGGTCGCGCCGGAGGGCACGGACGTGTCCACCCTCTCCGGCTGGCGCTGGGACGGCTCCCGCTTCGTCGAGGTGCCCTTCCAGGTGGACGAGGTCTTCACCCGCTACCTGGACAACAGCGCGTCCGGCTTCTCGGTCTACTCCGGTACCGACCAGCACACGACGTACGCCTTCGACCGCGAGGGCTTCCGCTTCACGGAGTCCTCCCCCACCGACACCTGCCTGGCCGTCGCTGCCAGCGAGAAGGCCGTCGACCCCATCAAGGGCCTGGACAGCAACGACGAGGTCGTCTTCATGGCCCGCGACGCCGGCGGGCAGGCTCCCGCCGAGGCGCTTCGCCCGCACGGCACCACAGGCGTCAAGCAGGTCACCGTCGTCGACCCGCTCACCCAGCAGACCTCGTACCTGTACGTCATGCAGGGCCTCGCACCCAGCTTCACCGCCGACACCGGCTACGTCCGGTACACGCGGGACGCCATCGCCGGCACGTTCGAGAAGAGCGAGTCCTCCTACGACAACTACGGCAACGCCGCGACCGGCCCGTACTGCGACGCCGCCGGCAACGTCGTCCGGAAGGCGGACGGCAGCCCGGACGTCCAGCGCCGCCGGCCGCGCGACTACGCCACCGTCGAGACCGACCGGTACCGCTACCGCTACGACGGCCGCTGGCTGATGACGGACGTGCGCGTCAAGGAGGACCAGGCGACGACGTACGGCGCCGACCTTGTCGACCGCTGGAAGGCGCGTGCGTTCCAGCAGGACGCCGAGTCCGAGACGCCGTGCTGCGGGTACGAGGAGGAGGACACCAACTGGGGCGGCTCCTCCACGCTGCTCGGCGAGCGCAGCGGGCCGGTGCGCACGGTCCGCGAGACCTGGGGCGCCGACAGCGGCACCAACGTCATCCGGCGCGAGACCTTCTACCGCGACGACATGGTCATGAAGACCTGGCTGCGCGTGCACGTGATCCCGCCGCTGGACGGCATCTACGCCCAGTGGGACTACAACGCCGGGGTCATGACCAAGCACTACAACCCGAACATCCCCGCGGGCGTGGCTGTCGACGGCCAGAACGACGAGGTGCTGGGCAACTTCGACGACCCGTGTAACGCCAAGTACGACGCCAACGGCACCGGCGAGGTCACGCAGACCTACCGCGACGTCTACAAGCAGGCCGGCCTCTGCGAGTCCTTCCCGTACCACCAGAGCTTCGACGTCACCGACCCGACGATGAGCAAGCCGGGCGCGGCCCTCGACTGGTCGGTCACGGCCGGCCCCGAGGGCACGATCGTCGACCGCTACTCCTTCGAGCCGGGCAGCGTCACCGCCGGCGGCCTCGCGCAGAGCGTGGCGGCGGTGCCCTACTACCGCGACGACGCCTGCTTCGACGACGCCACCGGCACCAACCCCGGGCCGCGGCTGAAGCTCCGCAGCGCAGGCGAGCCCACCACCGATCCCGCGACCGGCCTGCCACGCCGGTGCTGGACGCCCCAGGACGGCGTGGTGGACAACAGCACGGCCTTCTTCCAGGGCGACATCGGCGCGCACGGCGTGCACCTGCTGTTCCTGGTCGACAGCGACAACGCCCGCCAGACGGTCCCGGTGAACGAGATCGTGTTCTCCCAGCGCCAGGTCTTCCTGCCCGGCCAGCGCGACGGCTCCGTCGGCGAGCAGTTCGGCCGCGGCTTCGAGAAGCCGCTGGTCGCCCTGGCCACCGACGCCACCTTCGCCGAGGCGCCGCCGGCCGCACCGGAGAAGGTCAGGACGGAGCTGGCGTACGACGGCGACACGATGCCTGGGCCTCAGAAGGCGGTCCGGCTCGCGGCGACCCTCACCACGTCCGGCGGCGCTCCCGTCGCCGGCGAGCCGGTCGTCTTCACCTTCGACGGCAGGGACTACCCCGCCACGACAGGCCCCGACGGACGAGCCACGGCGCAGGCGACGTACCCGAAGGGGAACGCCAGGTCTGTGGACGTCCTGGTCGTCTACGCCGGCGACGACGCGCGCGAGCCCAGCCGCACCACCGCCACGGTCCGCCGCAAGGAGTAGCGGGCACGATCGGCGTCGTGACCCTCGACGAGATCAGCGACCGGCTGTACGCGCTCGCGCCGGAGGAGTTCACCGCCGCTCGCGACGCTGCCGCGAAGCAGGCCAAGGCGAACGGCGACACCGAGCTCGCCACGCAGGTCAAGGCGCTGCGCAAGCCCAGCGTCGGCGCCTGGCTGGTGAACCTGCTCGCCACCGGGGAGGCCGACCTGCTCGAGCAGCTGCTCTCCCTCGGCCCGGCGCTCGCGGAGGCGCAGGCCCGAGGCCACGGCGACGAGCTGCGGCAGCTGAGCGCGCAGCGGCGCGAGCTCGTCGGCGCCGTCACGTCCCGGGCCGTGGAGCTCAGCGGTCGCAGCACCACCGCCGCGGTGCGCGACGAGGTGTCCTCCACGCTGGAGGCGGCGCTCGCCGATGCGCCGTCCGCCGACGCCGTCCGCTCCGGCACGCTGGTGCGCGCCCTGTCCTACGCCGGCTTCGGGGGCGTCGACCTCGAGGGCGCCGTGGGCGGGCCGGTCCGCAGGAGCGGGCCCGAGCCCAGGAAGAAGGCCCCGGACGACGGCGTCGCGCAGGCGGAGGCCGCCGCGCTGGAGGCTGCCGGCCGGCTGGACGACGTCGTCCG
>JAOPWK010000103.1 GCA_025965735.1 Frankiales bacterium | reverse complement strand
TCGTCCAGCGCCGGGATCGTGCAGAACGGGCAGTCGCCGCCCTTGCCCTCTCCCTTGATGTACGCCATCCGGTGCGGCGTGTAGAGCCGGGCGAAGGCGTCCGGGATGCCCACCCCCTGCTGCTCGTCGTGCTGCTCGTCCATCAGGTCCGGTCCCGGACCGCCTGCACGACCTTGGCCACGGCCTCGTCCACCGGCACGCCGTTCTCCTGCGTGCCGTCGCGGTAGCGGAAGGACACCGCGCCCTTGCTGATGTCCTCCTCGCCGGCGATGAGCGTGAACGGCACCTTGCTCTTCTGCGCCGAGCGGATCTTCTTCTGCATCCGGTCGTCCGAGGTGTCCACCTCGACGCGGATCCCCTCGGCCTGCAGGCGCTTCCCGATGTCGAGCAGGTAGCCGTCGTAGTCGCTGTGCACCGGGATGCCGACGACCTGCACCGGGGCGAGCCAGGCCGGGAACGCGCCGGCGTAGTGCTCGAGCAGCACGGCGAAGAAGCGCTCGATCGAGCCGAACAGCGCGCGGTGGATCATCACCGGCCGCTGACGCGAGCCGTCCGCGGCCTGGTACTCCAGCTCGAAGCGCTCGGGCAGGTTGAAGTCCAGCTGGATCGTCGACATCTGCCAGGTGCGGCCGATGGCGTCGCGGGCCTGCACGCTGATCTTCGGGCCGTAGAAGGCGGCGCCGCCCGGGTCGGGCACCAGCTCGAGGCCGCTCTCCTGGGCGACCTCCTCCAGCGTGCGGGTCGCCTCCTCCCAGGTCTCGTCGTCGCCGACGTACTTGACCGGGTCCTTGGTGGACAGCTCGAGGTAGAAGTCCGTAAGGCCGTAGTCGCGCAGCAGGCCGAGCACGAAGCTCAGCAGCGAGGCGAGCTCGTCCTTCATCTGCTCGCGGGTGCAGTAGATGTGCGCGTCGTCCTGGGTGAAGCCGCGGGCGCGGGTGAGACCGTGCACCACGCCGGACTTCTCGTAGCGGTAGACGGTCCCGAACTCGAACAGCCGCAGCGGAAGCTCGCGGTACGACCGCCCGCGCGAGCGGAAGACCAGGTTGTGCATCGGGCAGTTCATCGGCTTCAGGTAGTAGTCCTGGCCGGGCTTGTCGCCCTCCGCGTCGAGCTGCATCGGCGGGTACATGCCCTCCGCGTACCACTGCAGGTGCCCGCTGGTCTCGAACAGCTGCCCCTTGGTGATGTGCGGGGTGGCGACGAAGTCGTAGCCCTCCTCGACGTGCCGCCGGCGGGAGTACTCCTCCATCGCCATGCGGATCACGCCGCCCTTGGGGTGGAAGACCGCGAGCCCGGAGCCGATCTCGTCCGGGAAGGAGAACAGGTCGAGCTCGCTGCCCAGGCGCCGGTGGTCGCGCTTCTCGGCCTCCTCGAGCATGGTCAGGTGCGCCTTGAGCGCGTCCTTGCTCTCCCACGCGGTGCCGTAGATGCGCTGCAGCATGGGGTTCTTCTGGTCACCGCGCCAGTAGGCGGCGGCGGTGCGCATGAGCTTGAAGGCGGGGATGTCACGGGTGGTGGGCAGGTGCGGCCCGCGGCACAGGTCCTTCCAGACCAGCTCGTCGCCGGTGAGGTTGTCGTAGATGGTCAGCTCGGCGCCGCCGACCTCGACCGAGGAGCCGTCCTCGTCGGAGGACCCTCCCTTGAGCCCAATGAGCTCGAGCTTGAACGGCTCGTCCGCGAGCTCCTCGCGCGCCGCGTCCTCCTCGACCACGCGGCGCGAGAAGCGCTGGCGCTGCCGGACGATGTCGCTCATGCGCTTCTCGACGGCAGCCATGTCCTCCGGCGTGAACGGCCGCTCGGGCAGGAAGTCGTAGTAGAAGCCGTCCTTGACGGGCGGGCCGATCCCGAGGCGGGTGCCCGGGAACAGGTCCTGCACCGCCTGGGCCAGCACGTGCGCGGCGCTGTGCCGCAGGACGTTGCGGCCGTCCTCGCTGGCGTACGGCACGGCCTCCACGGCGTCGCCCTCGGCCACGACGTGCGCCAGGTCGCGCAGCTCGCCGCCGATGCGCGCCACGGCGCTGTCCTTGACCCCCGCGGCCCGCAGGACCTCGCCGGCCGTCGTCCCCCCCTGCTCCGCGGTCACGTGGACGACGGCGGGCGGCGAGGCGGTGGTCACGAAGGCTCCTGAGGCGGGGGAAGTCGGCTCGCCGAGCCTAGTGGGGCGGCGCCACCCCGAGACGCCTCGCGGCCTCAGGCGAGCGAGGCGTCCAGCGTCATCTCGACAGCCTTGAGCGCCTTGCTCACCGGGCAGCCGGCCTTGGCCGCCTCGGCGGCCTTCACGAAGCCGGCCTCGTCCAGCCCGTCGACCTCGCCGACGACCTTCTGCGCGATGCCGGTGATCCGGAAGCCGCCGTAGCCGGCGTCCGGGCCGAGCGTCACGTCGGCGGTGACCTCGAGGCTCTGCCGCGTACCGCCGGCCTCGGCGATCAGGTGCGAGAGCTGCATGGCGAAGCAGGACGAGTGCGCGGCGGCGATGAGCTCCTCGGGGCTGGTCGCTCCCCCGGCCTCGTCGGCGGCGCGCTTCGGGAAGGACACGTCGAAGGTGCCGGCCTTGCTGCTGCTGAGCTCGACCTGGCCCGAGCCGTCGGCGAGGCCGCCGTTCCAGGCGGTGCGGGCGGTGCGCGTGGGCATGAGGTCTCCTAGCGGGTCAGAGGCGGGACTCCTCCGACAAGCCGCGCCCGCTCCCGCGGATTCCCTCAGTCGTGCCGGACGTCCACCACGACCCGCGCCGGGTCGGCCAGCCGGAACACGCGGAACGGCGCCTTGCGGCTCGTCCCGATGAACGCCTCGTAGACGCCCTCGAAGACCGAGCCGAGCTCGACCTCGCGCACCACCTCGGCGTCGGCGGGCACCGGTGCCGACTCCGCCTCCTCCTGGCCGGTGTCGTACGGGTAGCCGGCGCCGTCGACGTAGACGACGAGCGTGGCGTCGCCCTCCACCTCCACCGGGTCGCCGGAGCCGTCCCGGCTGGGGTTGTCGACGTACTCCACGCGCCACCCCGGCTGCCCGGCCTGCTTGCCGGCCAGCTCGAAGACGACGCGGTCGTACCCGTCCTGCCGCGCGACGCGCACCGCGGTGACCGTCAGCGGCCCGCCGGTGGGCTCCTCGACGTCCCGTCCGGTGGTGGCGGCGAACGCGGGCGCGGCAGCCGCGGGACTGCTCTCCGCGGGCGGCGTCCGCTCCGGTGCTGCGGTCGCGATGCGCGCGGGGTCGTCCGGCCGGTCGGCACCGCTGGTGCGGGTCGGATCGGGGCCGTCGCTGCAGGCAACGGCCAGCAGGCAGGCGGCGAGGGTGAGGGCGGTGGCGGTGCGGCGGCTCATGCGCCGAGTGTGGCCCCGCCGCGGCCCGCACTGCGGGACATAGCCGGCGTTCCCCCGCGCGTCGGGCGCTCGGGTGTCCGAGCGGGCGCAGCGGTGCCACACTGCCGCTTCGAGCGTCCGGCCTGCGCCGGCGCTGCCTCCGTCCTTGATCCGACTGGAGCACCATGGCACTGCAGACCCCTGGCCTCGTCCCGCACCAGACGCGGCGCAGCATCCCGCTCGACGACGTGGAGCGCGAGGTCGCCCGGACCGCCGAGCTCGTCCTGCGCCTCACCGCTCTCGCCGACCGCTACGCCGGGCGTCCGGAGAGCGCCGAGCGGGTGGCGCTGATGCGCAGCACCGCGTCACTCGGCCGCGAGGCGCTCGTGCAGATCGCCGCGGAGCCGCTGGCGGTGTGACCGTCCCGAGGGCGGTGGGGTGGACGTAGCAGGACTCGAACCTGCGACCTCACGCGTGTGAAGCGTGCGCTCTAACCAACTGAGCTATACGTCCTGGACGGACGAGCGCGAGACTACCCGAGCCCCACGAGCTCCTTGGCCCGGGCGACGAGGTCGTACTTGCCCACCAGCCACAGCCCGATGCCGAAGGCGATCAGGCCGCTGACGGTGACGAGCCCGGTGATGACGGGCCGGCGCTTGGCGTTCTCCCACGCCTCGTGGGCGCTGCGCTTGGCGCGGTCGAGCAGCCGCTCGGCCCAGGCGAACTCGGTCGACCAGACGTAGAGCCCCACGAGGATCGGCGGGATCGTCAGCGGACCGGGCAGCGCGGCGAGCGCCAGCCCCAGCAGGATGAACAGCAGGCCGACCACGAAGACGATGACCTTGACGGTCAGCGCCCCGCCCGGCGTGCGCCGCAGCGCCTTCTTCCAGTTGGCGGTCGACGACGTGGACACCTGCGCATCCTGCCCCACGTGGGCGGCCACGCTCAGACGTCGCCAGCCGCGAGCACCGGCAGCGTCGGGATCGGCGGGGCGGCGTCGCCCTTCTCCCGGGTGACCATGAAGCGCGTGACGTCGCTGATGCTGGCCTGCACCTGCATGCCCTCCAGCACGTCCAGCCCCGGCTCGTCCACGTCGAAGGCGCCGACGGCGCGGCGGTCGCCGTAGCGGCTCTCGCCCCACAGGACGTACGTCGTCCCTGTCTCGTTGACGGGCAGTCCGTCGACGACGAGCGACATGTCCGAGCCGCGTACGAGGGCGACAGCGACGACGTCGCCGCCCTCGCCCTCGAGCGGGACCGTCTCGGTAGAAGGGTCGCGCAGCTGGCCGACCGCACTGGCCAGCCGGTCGCTCCACGCGGCCTGCTCGTCGCGCTCCTGGCGCAGGCTGGTGTTCCAGACGCCGAGCGACACGACCAGCGCAGCGGCCGCGGCGATGCCCGTCCACGTCGCTGCGCGGCGCATGCGGGAGGCGTCGCGGCGGCGGCGGGCGTCGTCCAGCGAGACCGTCGGCGCGGTCTGCGGGAAGCTGGCGCCGCGGTCGGACGCCAGCACGCCGGCGCGGATCCCGTCGAGCAGCGCGGGCGGCGGCTCGGCGGCGTCCGGTGCGTAGGCGAGGTGGGCCAGCGTCGCCTCGTGCTCCGCCAGCGACCGCTCGCAGCGGGCACAGCTGGCCAGGTGCACGACGAACGCCTGCTCGTCCTCGGGCTCGAGGGCGTGCAGCGCGTGCCCCGCGGCGAGCTCCTCGAAGCGCGCGTGGGCGTCGGGCCGGGTCACGGGGTGTTCCTCTGGTCAGGGGCGGTCGGGGGGCTGGCGGAGAAGCTGTCCGGCGGCTCCAGGCCGCCGGCGGCGTTGGAGAGCCCGTCCAGGGACTCCTTCATGCGGCGCATCCCGGCGAGCATCCGCGTCTTGACGGTGCCCAGCGGGGTGTCGGTGAGCCCGGCGATCTCGCGCTGGGTGTAGCCGCCGAAGTAGGCCAGCGTCAGCGCCTCACGCTGCGGCTCCGGCAGCGTCTGCAGCACCTCGCGGACCCGCTCGCGGCGCAGCAGTGACCAGACGGCGTCGTCGACCCGCGGGCTGTCGGACTCGCGGTGCTCGAGGGCGTCGGCCGTGGTGCGGCGCTTGCGGAGGTTCTCCTCGCGCCGGACGCTGTCGACCGCCTTGTGGTGCGTCATGGACAGCAGCCAGGTGGAGAAGCCGCCGCGGCTGGCGTCGAAGCGCGACGCGTCGCGCCAGACGGTGAGGAAGACCTCCTGCACCGCGTCCTGCGCCAGCTGGTCGTCGGTGAGGATCCGGCGGGCCAGGCCGTAGCAGGCGCGGCCGTACCGCCCGTACAGCGCCTCGAGCGCCCCGCCGTCGCCCTCGGTGACCCGGGCGACGAGTGCGCGGTCGTCCATGCCCTCGTAGGAGGTGGCGACGACGCTGTCCGCACCGGTGGTCGCGGGGCGACCAGGGGGGAGCGTCATCGAGGTCCTCACGACAGGGCGTTCGCAGCAGCGGGCCGTACGGATGGGGCAGGACCCGCGTCGTGCGTCACACGGTACGTCCGGCTCTGCGACCCCGCGCGGCCGTACGGGTGAACCCTCCCGATCGGTGCCGCCCGCCCGGTTACGACCGCGTTCACAGGGGGATCTCTTGTGGACCCGACACGCCGTCGGCCCCGCAGCAGCAGGAAGAGGCACGAGCCATGACCACTCGCCCGACCTCGGTCAGCTCGGAGCTCCAGCTGCGCCTCGTCGTGCCCGGTGCTGCCTCGCTGCCCGTCCGCGCCGACCTCGCCTACGACGTCAGTGACCCCTACGCGGTGCAGGTGTCCTTCCACACCGGCTCCGGCACCGGCACCGGCGACGTCGTCCAGTGGACCTTCGCCCGCCAGCTGCTCAGCGACGGCGTCTCCGTGCCCGCCGGCGAGGGCGACGTGCAGGTGTGGCCGTCCTCCGCCCACGGCACCTCGGTGGTCTGCCTGTCGCTGTCCTCCCCCTCCGGCCGCGCGCTGTTCGAGGTGCCGCTCGGGGACCTGGTGGAGTTCCTCGGCCGCACCTACCAGGCGGTCCCGACAGGCAGCGAGAGCCAGCACGTGGACGTCGACGCCGAGTTGGCGCTGCTCCTTTGGGCCGAGCCCGAGGTCTGAGCCCCACCCTCTGCGGGACCCTCGCCTCTGCTAGGGTTCTGCCTCGTCGCCAGGCCTTTCCGCCCGGTGCACGCGGACGTGGCTCAGTGGTAGAGCATCACCTTGCCAAGGTGAGGGTCGCGGGTTCGAATCCCGTCGTCCGCTCGGAGAGGCGCCCCTCGGGGGCGTCGGGCCGTCCCGGCCTCGCCGGGTCCCGGGCCGGGTGGCCGAGTGGCTTAGGCAAGGGCCTGCAAAGCCCTGTACGCGGGTTCGATTCCCGCCCCGGCCTCCCCCGCGAGCGCGACAACTCCACAACGCACGGGCGATTGGCGCAGTCTGGTAGCGCGCTTCCCTGACACGGAAGAGGTCACAGGTTCAAGTCCTGTATCGCCCACCCACAGCAGCACCCCGGCGCTGAGCCGGAGCGCTCAGCCGCCCTCGCGCGCAGCGGGCAGCTCGCTCGACGCAGCAGTCCCGCCCCGGCGAGGACGAGCGGGTTCGAGCTGTCCCCGGACAGCAGGTCGTCGTCCTCGGCCGGGCCGGTGCTCTGGCCCGTGTCCCCGGGCAGCGCGGCCGGCGGCGGCGGCACCTCGTCACCGGCCTCGTCGACGCCGACCACACGGCGGGGATGCCCGCCGGCCCTCGTCGGTGCCGGTGGAGCCGACGTCCAGCAGCTGCTGCGAGCCGTTCACGGTCGTCGACTGCTCGTCCATCGTCGAGGCGCCGCCGGGGTCGTCGGGCAGGGGGTTCGTGATCTCCCTCATGCGGCACGTACCCGGTCTGGCGCGACGCGCGCACCGACCTTGATCCGCCCACGCCTCGCGGGTAGGACGTCCCCGTGAACCTCATCTGCGAGCCGTGCCGGGAGCAGGAGCACGAGCTCTGCCCCGGGAAGACGTGGTGCTACTGCCAGCACCGCCGACCCGGTCCGGTCGAGCCGGTCACCGGCCCGCCCGGCGAGTGACGCATCCGCGGCTGCTGTCGCGCGTAGGTCGACCGGGACCGGGGGTAGGACCCGGCTGAGCCGCTCCCCGAACTGCAGGAGGTCCCCGTGCAGCTGCGCGACCTGTCCCCCGTCCTGTCCGCCTCCGGACCCTTCGTGACCGTGCTGGTCGGCGCGGAGAGCGCCGTGGAGCAGGCTGCCGACCGCTACGAGATGGCCTGGAAGGCAATGGTCCAGCAGCTCGAGCAGCAGGGCGTCGCCGAGCCGGTCCGTGAGGCGATCCTCGCGGCTCGTGGCGAGCACGCCGACGGCGAGGCCCGCCTGGTGATCGCCAGCGTCCCGGACGCGCAGGTCGTGCTCAGCGAGCCGGTCTCCACCCGCCCGGCGACCGACACCGTCACCGTCGGCGCGCTGCCCGACCTCCTGCCGCTCGTCACCGACGTCACCACCCGGGTCCCGCATGTCGTCGTGCACGCCGACCACACCGGCGCCGACGTCGAGGCCTACCTGGACGCCGGCGAGCTGGCCGAGGAGGTGACCGTCAAGGGGCGCACCGTGCACCTGCGCAAGGTCAAGGGCGGCGGCTGGGCGCACCACCGCTACCAGCACACGGCGGAGAACCAGTGGCGCGAGAACGCCAAGGAGATCCGCGAGACCGCGATGGACCTGGCCGAGCTGATCGGCGCGGAGCTGATCATCGGCGTCGGCGACGAGCGCGAGCTGACCTTCGTCAAGGAGGGTCTGGCCCAGCCGTGGGACACCCGCTGGGTGGAGATCCCCGGCGGTCGCAGTCGCGACGGCAGCGAGCAGCTGATCCCCACCCGCGTCCGCGAGACGGTCGCCCTGCACACCGCCACCGAGACGCTGACCCTGCTCGCGGAGTACGCCCAGGAGCGCGGCCAGAGCAAGCGCGCGTGCGACGGCGTCCCCGCCGTCGTCGAGGCACTGCGCAAGGCTCAGGTCCAGACGCTGCTCGTCACGACCGGCGCGGACCAGTCCGCCCAGCTGTGGTTCGGCGAGGACCCGTCGCAGATCGGCATGACGGCTGACGAGGTGACCGGGCTCGGTGCCACCAGCCCGCAGCAGGGGCCGCTCGTGAGCGTCCTGCTCCGCGCCGCCATCGCGACGGGCGCCGACCTCCAGCTCGTCCCGCACCAGAGCGAGCAGGCGCCCGACGGCGGCGTCGGCGCGATCCTGCGCTACAGCGACGACAGCACCGCCACCTCCTAGCTCCCCCTGACCCCGCCCTCTCGAAGGAAGCAGCACCCATGCGCGTCTGGCCCGGTTCGGCCTACCCCCTCGGCGCCACGTACGACGGCACCGGCACCAACTTCGCGCTCTTCTCGGAGGTCGCCAACCGCGTCGAGCTGTGCCTGTTCGACGAGGCCGGCACCGAGACGAAGGTGGACCTCCCGGAGCGCGACGCCTTTGTCTGGCACGGCTACCTGCCGAACGTCGGCCCGGGCCAGCGCTACGGCTTCCGGGTGCACGGCCCGTACGAGCCGGAGAACGGGCACCGCTGCAACCCGAGCAAGCTCCTGCTCGACCCGTACGCCAAGGCCGTCGACGGCGACATCGACTGGTCGCAGAGCTGCTTCTCCTACACCTGGGGCGACGAGGACTCGTTCAACGACGAGGACAGCGGCCCGCACATGAGCAAGTCCGTGGTCATCAGCCCGTTCTTCGACTGGGACAACGACCGGCACCCGCACACGCCGTACAACGAGACGGTCATCTACGAGGCGCACGTCAAGGGGCTCACCCAGACGCACCCCGGCATCCCGGAGGAGATCCGCGGCACCTACGCGGCGCTCGCGCACCCGGTGATGATCGAGCACTACAAGAAGATCGGCGTGACCGCGATCGAGCTCATGCCGGTGCACCAGTTCGTGCACGACAGCCACCTGGCCGACCGGGGGCAGCGCAACTACTGGGGCTACAACACGATCGGCTTCTTCGCCCCGCACAACGACTACGCCTATGCCGGCCAGGCCGGCCAGCAGGTGCAGGAGTTCAAGGCGATGGTCAAGGCGCTGCACGCCGAAGGCCTCGAGGTCATCCTCGATGTGGTCTACAACCACACCGCCGAGGGCAACCAGCTCGGCCCGACGCTGTCGTTCCGCGGCATCGACAACGCGAACTACTACCGCCTGGTCGACGAGGACAACAAGCACTACTACGACACGACCGGCACC
>JAOPWK010000081.1 GCA_025965735.1 Frankiales bacterium | reverse complement strand
GGCGGCCGGGCTGCTCGGGGGCAGGACCGAGAACACGCCGGCCGTGGTCGCGGTCGCGGCGCTGCCTGCTGCGGCGCGGCACCTGCTCCGGCGACCGGCCGCGCGTGCGTCGTGTCCGCCGGGACCTCCGGAAGCGGCTCGGACAGGATCCGCAGCATCACCGGGAGGACGCCCTCGCCAGCAGCGGCGACGTACGGCGGCGTGCCCCTGAGCAGCGTCCACAGCGTGGAGCCCAGGCCCCACAGGTCGGCCGCGGAGGTGGCGGTGCCGCCCTGCAGCACCTCAGGCGCGGCGTGCGACGGCGTGAGGCTGCCGGTCGGCGCCGTCACCTCGGCCGTCGCCACAGCGATGCCGACGTCGGCGAGAGCCGGCCGCCCGTACGCCGTGACGAAGACGTTCTGCGGCTTCACGTCCCGGTGCACGACGCCCTGGTCGTGCGCGGCCTGCAGCGCCTCGGCGACGGCCACGCCGACGTGGGCCACCTGCGCCGGGTCCAACGGTCCGCTGCCGGCGACGACGTGGGCCACCGAGCCGGCGGGGCACCACTCGCTGGTGAGGTACGGGCGGCCGTGCGGCGTGAAGCCGCTGGCGTGCACGGTCAGCACGCCCGGGTGGCCGGACAGCCGGCCGGCCATGGACAGCTCGCGGGTGGACCGTCCTCGCGCGTCCTCGTCCAGCACCGGGAAGGCGATGAACTACACCGCGACCAGCCGGTCGAAGGCGGTCTCCCGCGCGCGCCACACCGTGCTGGTGCCGCCGCCGGCCACCGGCGCGGCGTCCGCGTACCCGGGCAGGCCGAGCGGGTCCGTGGTCAGGGCATCATCCTGCGTCAGCTAGGGCGAGGTCGGCGCCTGCGCGCGCGCCTCGGCCTCGACGCGGACCGGCTGAAAGCCCAGGATCTCGCCGAAAGGCAGGTCCACCATCCGCACGCCCCGCACGATCGCGGTCGTGCCGTCGGCGCTGACCTGCCCGTCCAGGTCGAGCCCCGGCTGGGACTGCCGCGCCTGGACCTCGTACTGCTCGACGCGCGGCCCCACCTTCCCCGGGTCCAGCGGGATCCGGACGCCGAGCCCCCGTGCGTAGAGCACCGACAGGTCCAGCTCCTGCGCCGCCGCCACGGCCGCGCCGTCGGCCGCGCTGACCACGCCGCGCTTGGCGAGGATGACCGAGGAGACGTTCACGACAACCGCGACCATCAGCAGGAGCACCGCGGTGAACCCGAGGACGAGCAGCAGGATCGTCCCGCTGTCCTCGCCCCGGTCGGGTCGCCTCATCGGAGCTCCCGGAACCGGTCGACGACCTCGACGTGCGTGGCGTCCACGGGGATGCGCGGCCGCACCTGGTCGAACAGCCCGCCGATGATCGGCAGGACGACGTCGTGGCGCACGTTGACGCTCACCGTGCCGCCGGCCCGGAAGTCGCTGGCCGGGAAGGTGACCTCGGCGCTGCCGAAGCCGGGGATCTGGTCGCGCATGGCGAGGTCGGCCGCCTCCTGCGCCCGCGCGCGTCCCTGCGCGTCGCTGTCCGCGGTGACGTACGCCCGGCCCGCCTGGCGCGCTGCCTCGGTCACGCCGAACGCCGCGCGCTGCACCTGGAAGACCATGATCAGCAGGTAGACCAGCGGCACCATCAGCAAGACGCTCAGGTACGTGAACTCCACCAGTGCGTTGCCGTCGTCGCCCCGCGGCCGGACGAACCACGTGCTGCGGGGGCGGCTCACGGCGCCCCCTCGTCCAGCGCGTGCCCCTCGACCGTGATCTGGAGCGGGCCGACCGCGGCGAACAGGAACGGCAGCGGGCCCTGCACCCGGATGCCGACGACGGGGGCGCCGCTGCCGGTGGAGGTCTGCGGCGCCACGGTGACCTGGGTGCGGTCGACGAGGTCGTCGCCCAGGCTCTGGCGCAGCGCCTGCTCCGTGCGCGCGACGCCGTCCGGCCCGGACCGGTCCGCGTTCGCGGCGAAGCGCGCGCCCTCCTGCGCCGCAGCGACCATGACGTTGCGGGTGTGCAGGACCAGGCCCACCTGCATGACCATCACGAACAGCGTGACGAGCAGGATCGAGACCAGCGTGAACTCGACGACAGCGGCGCCGCGGTCGTCCCGCAGGACCCGCCTGCGCAGCACTAGGCCGGGGTGACGCTCTCCAGCGCCTCGGTCACGATCGCGAGCAGCCGGTCCTCGGCGAAGCCCCAGATGATCGCGACGATGCCCGCGGTCATCAGCGTGATGAGGACCCACCCCGGCACGTCGCCGCGCTCGCGCTCGTCGCTCGACACCCGTCCGAGGACGAGCGTCTGCAGCGCGACGAGCAGGGCGAGGGGGCTGGTCATGGTGGTCTCCCGGGAGCGCAGGGTGCTGCGAGGTCCGCAACGTTACGTACTGACGTCCTGCCCAACGAGCGCGTGGCTGGCCGGTCACGACGTGCTGAGGGACAGGCCGTAGAAGCCGGGGAACAGCGCGAACACGATCGTGATCGGCAGCACGAAGAACACGACCGGCACCATCATCCCGATCTCCCGCTTTCCGGCCGACTCCAGCAGCAGCCGCTTGCCGGCCTCGCGCACGTCCACCGCCTGCGCACGCAGGACCTCGGCCAGCGGCGTCCCGCGCTCGACGGCGATGGCGACGCCGTCGACGAAGCGCGCCAGCGGCGCCAGCGAGGTGCGGCGGGCGATGCCGTCGAGCGCCTGCACGAGGGAGGCGCCGGCGCGTGCCTCGCTGAGCGCCCGCCCGAGCTCCTTGCTCAGCTCGCCGGCGGAGATCCGGTTCACCCGCTCGAGCGCTCCGACCGGCCCCTCCCCCGCGGTGACGGCGAGCGCGAGCAGCTCGGCGATGGTGGGGAACTCCTCGAGCATCCGCTCCTCGCGGGCGTTCACCTGCTTGGTGAGCCAGCGGTCCCGGCCGAGGACGCCGCCGACCGTGAACGCCACGGCCGCGCCGAGCAGCGAGATCGGGCTGGCGCCGTCACCCAGCAGCTGCAAGACCGCGAGCAGCAGGGCGGCCGCCAGGCCGAAGCCGCCCCAGATCACCTGCTCGGCGCGGAACTGCTCGACCGTCATGTCGCCGCCGAGCTGCTCCAGGCGCTTGCGCACGCTGGCGACGCCGCCGACCCACCGCTCGATGAAGGCCATGGCGTCGCCGAGCACCGGGCGCAGGATCCGCTCGAGGGTCGGGAAGGGCGTGAGCGCGTCGTGCTGCGCCAGCAGGCGGGACGGCCGTGGCGCGTCACGCAGGTACGGGCCGAGCCGGTCCTCCAGCGTCGGCTTGCGCGCCATCGGGGTGCCGGCGACGGCGAGCAGCACCCCGCTGCCGGCCAGCACGCCCAGCCCGACCCCGATCAGCGCGCTCATCGAGCTGCCCCGGTCACCGGAGCACCCGTCGCTCCGTGGGCAGCCGCGCGATGCGCACCATCACCCGGTAGGCCAGCAGCGAGACGCCGCCGCCGCCGAGCAGCACAACCGCACCGGCCGGCGTGTTGTAGGCCTCCACCGCGTTGGGGCGGCTGGACAGCAGCAGGAGCAGCGCCCACGGCGCGGCCAGCGCGAGGCGCGCGGCGTTGACCGTCCACCCCTGTCGCGTCTCGAGCTCGGCGCGGGTGCGGGCGTCCTCGCGCAGGAACGTCGAGAGCGTCCGGAGCAGCCGGCCGAGGTCGGTGCCGCCGACCTCGCGGGCCATCCGGAGCGCCTCGACCACCCGGTCACCCACGGGGTCGGACAGGTTGCGCTTGAGGCTGTCCAGGCTCTCGCCGAAGCGGCCCGTCGCGCGGTAGTCCTCGCCGAAGCGGCGGAAGGCCGACCGCAGCTGCTCCGGGCCACGGACGCCCAGCTGGGTGAGCGCCTCCGGTAGCGAGAGACCGGCGCGCACGCCGCTGGCCAGGTTGTCGACCGCCTCGGGCCACACCTCGCGCAGCTCGACGCTGCGCTGCGACCGGCGGCGGCGGACGAGCAGGACGGGCAGCAGCCCGGCGAAGCCGCCGAACAGCAGCCCGATCACCGGCACCTGCGAGGTGCCGAGCACGACGAGGAAGACGACCAGGCCCAGAGCGGTGCTGGCGGTGAACAGCTGGTTCGGCGTCACGCCCTCGATGCCGGCCTGGGCGAGCAGGTCGCGGGTGCGGTCGGTGAGGCTGTCGCCTGTGCGCGGCCGCGGCGCCGGCCGTCGCGGGCCGGAGCGCCAGACCAGCAGCAGGCCCAGCCCGAAGAGCAGGCCGATCAGCGGTCCCACGGTCAGATGCCGCCCTCGTGGGCGAGCAGCGCGGGCAGGTCGATGCCGGCCCACTCGAAGCGCTCGGGGTGCGGCGGGTAGCCGTCGGCCCGGACCAGCCGCTGGCCGCGCGTGACGAAGACGTCGGCGACCTCGACCACGTCACCTTCCACGCGCCCGGGCACGGCGACGATCTCGCGGACGCGGCGCTGGCCGGTGCCGTCCTTGGCCGTGTGCACGACGAGGTCGATGCAGCTGGCGACC
This sequence comes from Frankiales bacterium, assembly GCA_025965735.1. Classification (GTDB taxonomy): domain Bacteria; phylum Actinomycetota; class Actinomycetes; order Mycobacteriales; family SCTD01; genus SCTD01. The sequence goes on along the minus strand of JAOPWK010000081.1, from coordinate 3,571 downwards.
GTCGGAACGACGAAGTTGTGGCCGACGTTCTCGCCGGCCAGCAGCGGCAGGGTGCACATCTTGACGATGGCCTCGCGCGCCGAGTTGGCGTGGATGGAGCACATCCCCGGCAAGCCCGAGTTGAGCGCGATCAAGAGGTCCAGGCACTCCTCCTGGCGCACCTCGCCGACGATGATCCGGTCAGGGCGCATGCGCAGCGCCTCCTTGACCAGCCGGCGCAGCTGGATCTCGCCGGTGCCCTCGAGGTTGGCCTGCCGGGTCTGCATCGAGACGACGTCCGGCAGCGGGATCTTGAGCTCGAAGACCTCCTCGCAGGTGATGACGCGCTCGCGGCCGGGGATCGTGGAGGCCAGGCAGTTGAGCAGCGTCGTCTTGCCGGCCTGCGTGCCGCCGGCGACGATGACGTTCAGGCCCGCGACGATCGACGCCTCGAGGAAGCGGGCCGCCTGCGGGGTGAGGGTGCCGAGGCCGACCAGCTCGTCGAGGCTGTTCGCGGACAGCACGAACTTGCGGATGTTCACCGACCAGTGCTGGCGGGTGATGTCGGGGATGACGACGTGCAGGCGCGAGCCGTCCGGCAGCATCGCGTCGACGAACGGCGTCGACAGGTCCACCCGTCGTCCCGTGGTCTTCAGCATCTTCTCGACCAGGTCGCGGACCTGGCCGTCGTTCAGGATCGTCGTCGTCAGCTCCGAGCGGCCGCGCTTGGCGACGAACACGCGGCCCGGCTCGTTGATCCAGATCTCCTCGACCGTCGGGTCGTCCAGGTGGCGCTGCAGCGGCCCGAAGCCGGCCACGGCGTCGTAGACCGCGCGCGCCGCCGAGCGCGGGTCGGGCAGCGGCGGCAGCGAGGAGGTCAGCGCCCGCTCGTCGTAGTCGGTGACCACCTCGTCGACGAGGCGGCGCATCGCGACGCGGTCCTCGAACGGGTCCAGCCCGCGGCGGCGGACGAGCTCGCGGACCTCGGCCTCGACGTGCTCGTACGCCGTGCTGCCGACCGCGCTGACCACCGGAGCTCCCCGTCTCGTGCTGCCCTTCGTGCAGGCAGAACCTAACGGCGGCCGCCAGCGCCTGCTCCAGCCCTGTGGACGGCCTCAGCCGGTCGGAGCCGGGCTGGGGGTGCTCTGCCTGCGGCCGCTGCCCGTCCGCGCGGTCGCGGAGGGCTGGGCGTACGGCTGCTCCTCGTACGTCTGCTCCGGCTGCGGCTCGACGGGCTGCGACGTCGCCGGCTGGTAGGGCTGGTTGGTCGGCGGCGCGTAGCCGTAGACGTAGGGCGACACCTCGACCAGCGGGGTCGGTGAGGTGGTCGGCTCAGGGGTGGCCGACGGCTCCGCGGTGGCGGTCGCGCTGGGCAGCGGGCTCGGCGTTGGCTCGACCCCGCCGTACGCCGGCGGCGGGAACTCCTCCACCGGCTCGCCCTCCAGCGCGGCCTCCATGAAGCGGCTCCAGGTCTTGGCCGGCAGGCTGCCGCCGGTGACCTCGTCGACCCCGGCCATGTCCCGCAGCGGCACGTCGGGGTCCTCCGAGAAGATCGCCACCGAGGTGGCCAGTTGCGGCGTGTAGCCGACGAACCACGCGGCCGTGTTGCCGGTCGTGGTGCCGGTCTTGCCGGCGGCCGGGCGTCCGGGCAGCTGCGCCGCGCGACCGGTGCCGTCGGCGACGACCTGCTGCAGGGCGTAGCTGGTGTCGTCGGCGACGTCACTGGTCAGCGCCTCGACCGTCTTGCGCGCCGCCTCGTACAGCACCCGCCCCTTCGCGTCCTCGACCGTTTCGACGAGGTAGGCGTCGGCGTGCTGGCCCCGCGCAGCGATGGTGGCGTACGCGACCGCCTGCGACAGCGGCGTCACCGAGGTGGTGCCGAGCGGGAACGACGGAAGCTGGCTGTCCTTGCTCATGTCCGCCGTGATGCCGAGCCGGGTGGCGACCTCCGCGACGTGCGAGAGACCGGCGCGCTCGCCGAGCGGCACGTAGACCGTGTTGACCGAGTGGGCGGTGGCCTGCACGAGGTCGATCTCGCCGAACTGCTCGTCGCCGTAGTTCTCCACCTCGTAGTCGCCGAACGTCTGTGGCGAGGCGCCGTCCATCGTGGACCTCAGCGACATCCGGCTGTCGAGGGCGGCCGCCAGCACGTACGGCTTGAACGAGCTTCCCGCCTGTGCCGTGCCCTGAGTGGCGGCGTTGAACGGCTTCTTCAGGTAGTCGGTGCCGGCGTACTGCGCGCGGATCGCTCCGGTGCCGGGCTCGACCGCGACCAGCGCGCGGTGGACGCCCTCGGGCAGCGTCTTGCCGGTGACCGACTCGACGGCCTTCACCGCCTCGGCCTGCACGCGCGGGTCGACCGTGGTGGTGATGCGCAGGCCGGAGCTGCGGATCATGCCCTCGGTGAAGCCCTCGCGCTCCAGCTCGTCCTGCACCTGCTGCACCAGGTAGCCCTGCGGGCCGGCCAGCTCGTCGCTCGTGTCCTTGGGCTTCACCGCCGGGTAGGCCGGCTGCTCCCCCTCGAGCCAGCCCTCCTCCTGCATGCCCTTCACCACGTAGTCCCAGCGCTCGCGGGCGTCCTGCGGGTCCTCCACCGGGTCGTACGCCGCCGGCGAGCGCAGCAGGGCGGCCAGGACCGCGCCCTCACCGGCAGTGAGCTGCGCGGCGGGCTTGCCGAAGTAGGTCTGCGCCGCGGTCTGGATGCCGTACGCGCCGCGCCCGAAGTACACGGTGTTCAGGTAGAACTCGAGCACCTCGTCCTTGGAGTAGGCCCGCTCGAGCTTGACGGCGATGACGACCTCCTTGAGCTTGCGGCTCAGGGTGCGCTCCTGCGACAGGTAGGCGTTCTTGGCGTACTGCTGGGTGATCGTGGACGCGCCCTGCTTCACGCCGCCACCACGGACGTTGGCCCAGGCGGCCCGCAGGATCCCCTTCGGCGAGATGCCGGGCTCGGAGTAGAAGTCGCGGTTCTCGGCGGCGAGGACGGCGCGGCGCGCGGCCTCGGAGACCTTGCTCAGCGGCACGTCGACGCGGTTCTGGGCACCGACGCGAGCGATCTCCTTGCCGTCGGAGAAGGTGATGAGCGAGACCTGCGGGCTCTCCAGCGTCTCGGGGCGCGGGACCTGGACCGCGGCGAACAGCACGCCGAGCCCCAGGACCGCCACCGCGGCGGGCACACCGAGGCCCAGGAGGAGGGCCTTGCGGCTGGGCCGGCGGAGGCGGGCACGCGGGGGCGCGCCGCCGTCGGGCAGGACGGTGCCATCCGGCGGTGCGGCACCGGCCGCGGGGTCGTCGGGTGTCGCTGCGGTCGTGTCCATGCGGTCCCCCGGGTGCAGGCGCGGCGTCCTGACGCCCCTGTACCCGCTGTAGTGGATCTGTCACAGGCTGTGGAGGACGGGCGTCCACTGGGGCGTCCGGTCTGGTAGACCGACGGCTTCGAAGTGGCGTGCGGGAGGGACCAGTGGAGCTCGGGCTGGGCCTGCTCGTGCCCGCGACCGGCGCCCGCGCGGACGTGGTCGTGCGCGCGGCCGAGGGCACCCGCTTCGACGAGGTCGCGCCGCTGCTGCTGGCCCGGGTGCTGCCGGCCGGCACC
>JAOPWK010000346.1 GCA_025965735.1 Frankiales bacterium | reverse complement strand
CGATGGACCTCGTCCACGGCGCCAAGCGCGTGATCGTGATGATGGAGCACACCGCGAAGGGCGGCGGCCACAAGATCGTCGAGGAGTGCACGCTGCCGCTCACCGGCAAGGCCTGCATCCAGCGGATTATCACAGACCTCGCCGTCATCGACGTCGAGCCCGGCGGTCTGGTGCTGCGCGAGACCGCACCCGGCGTGAGCGTCGACGACGTGCGCGCCGCCACCGGGCCCGAGCTCACTGTCGCGCTGACATGAGCAGGCTTGTCCTGTTCCACCACGCGCGGCGTGGAGCCAGCATGGCTGGCGACGGACAACCACTGGATCACGAGCGTTGGGAAAACGACGATGACCGACTCCGCTGAGGTACTCGACTTCAACTACGGCTGGGGGTCCGCAGCGTCGTTGCTGGACGTGACGAGACCTACGGTCCGCAGTGCCGACGAGGTGGCCGACTGCTTCGCGATCGAGCAGACCGTCCGGGCCTATGGCTGGGCGGTCGACGAGAACCGCTTCGACCTGCTGGCTGCGCTGCTGGCGCCCCAGGCCGAGTTCTCCGGGTACATCGCCGGAGTCGGGCCGCTGGAGACAGTGTCCGGGCGGGATGAGCTCGTCCCCTGGCTCAGCGGCTTCATGAACAGCCGGGACGACCAGCTGCGCCACTCGATGGGCAACGTCCTGATCAGTGAGGTCGGCGCCGAGCGCGCGAAGGCGCTCGTCTACCTGACGCTGCACGCCACGACACCGCAGGAGACCGTTCCGCTGGCCACGGCCTTCTACCGCTTCACCTTCTCGAAGACCGGCGACGCCTGGTTCGTGGACAGCGTCTTCGCCGGCTTCGACAAGTCCTTCTGACCAGGTCCGACGACGAGAGGTGAGCTCCATGAAGATCGACGCTGCTGTCCTGGACGTGCGCAACGGCCCTCTCGTCGTGCAACAGCTGGACCTGCAGGACCCACGCGCCGACGAGGTCCTGGTGCACCTGAAGGCCACTGGCGTGTGCCACTCCGACATCTCCGTGATCAAGGGCGATCTGCCGCTGCCAACGCCGATCGTGCTCGGCCACGAGGGCGCAGGGGTGGTCCAGAGCGTCGGTTCGGCCGTCACCACCGTGAAGCCGGGCGATCACGTGGTGCTGACGTTCGCGTCCTGCGGCTCCTGCGGGCAGTGCCTGTCGGGGCACCCTGTCTACTGCGACAGCTCGGCGGCCATGAACCTGAGCGGCACCCGGGTCGACGGCAGCTCAGCGTGGTCCAGGGACGGCGAACCGGTCTTCGGCCACTTCGTGGGACAGTCGTCGTTCGGCACGCACGTGGTCGTGCACCACTCGGCGGCGATCCCCGTGGACCCGACGCTGCCGTTGGAGCATCTCGCGCCGCTGGGTTGTGGCGTCCAGACGGGCGCCGGGACGGTCTTCAACACCCTTCATCCGCCCTACGGCAGCACGATCGCCGTGACAGGAGCCGGCTCCGTTGGGCTGAGCGCCGTGATGGCGGCCTCCGTGCTGGGCTGTCGGCAGATCATCGCTGTGGACGTCTCCGAGTCGAGGCTGCGCCTGGCGCAGGAGGTCGGCGCGACGGATGTCGTCCACGCGACGGGAGGAGACTTGACGGAGCGGCTCCGGCAGCTGACCGACGGTCGAGGGGTCAACTACATCGTGGACACGACGGGGCTGCAGCACGTCGTCGCGGAGGCCTTCGCTGCCCTCAGCGTGCGAGGGACCCTGAGCGTCGTGGGGGTGTCCCCGGCCGGCACGCGCATCGATCTCGACCCGTGGTCCTTCCTGGCAGGCAGAACCGTGCAGGGGAACATGGAGGGCGACGTCGTCCCCTCGATCTTCATCCCGTTCCTCATCGACCTGTACCGGCAGGGGCGCTTCCCCTTCGACAAGCTGATCACCGTCTGCCACGGGATCGAGTCCCTTGCCGACGTCGTGAAGGGACAGGACTCCTCGATCGTGAAGGCCGTCGTCACCCTCGGCTGAGCACGTGCGGTACGTGCCGAGCCACGAGGACGCGAAGGACCAGCCCGTCGTTCCTGTATGGAACGACGGGCTGGCGCGTCCGGGCTGTCTCGCCGGCCGTGGGCGGGTGGCGACCCGACCTCAGCGAAAGGCCGGCAGGACCTCCTCCCCGAACCGCCTGATGCACTCGAGCGTCTCCTCGAAGGTCGGATAGGCCGGCCCGTACTCGGCGGCCGGACCCCGAAGGCGGATGTTCAGCCAGTCGGGCGCGAGCGTGTCTCTGACAGCGCCGATGCGCTCCACCCACGACGCCGGTGTGCCGAAGTGCATCTGCCGGGACTCGAAGTCCCGGAGCGCGACCTCGGCCCCCTCCGCCTGCTTGACGTCCGCGATCGGATCGATCTCGGCCGTGAAGTCGTGCTCGCCGTAGAAGCTGGCCTCACGCAACCACCGCGGCGAGTGCCGAGCGCGCACTGCTGCCGCATCGTCGCCGAGCCAGCCGTCCTGATCCACCACGACCGTCCAGTCCGGCTTCCCCCGCTCGGCAGCCCGCGCTCGCATCGAGCGAATCCACGCCGCTCCGTGCTCCCACTCGGTCTGTGTCCAGAGCACCCACCCCTCGTAGTCGAGCGACCGGTCCAGCGGTTTGCCTTCGCTGTGCGAACCGATCCAGATCGGAGGCCGAGGGCGCTGGTAGGGCTTCGGGGTCAGCTGCACGTCGTCGAAGTGGTAGAACTCGCCCTTGAAGGAGAAGCGGTCCTCGGTCAGAGCGAGGACGAGGACCTGCATGGCCTCCTCGAACCGCCGCCCGCGACGCTCCCAGTCGACTCCGAACGTCTGGTGGTAGCCCTGGTGGTAGCCCACACCGGCGCCGTAGATGAACCTCCCCTTCGACAGGTTGTCGATCATGGAGATCTGCTCCGCCAGGTGCATCGGGTTGTACAGCGTCGGCAGGCCTACGGTGATGGCGATCTGGATGCGGGAAGTGCGTGCGGCGATCGCCGTGGCCGCCACCAGCGGGGACGGGACGAAGGTCTCTCCCCGGCCGTGGCGCTCAGGCAGGAACACCGCGTCGAAGCCCACCTGCTCAGCGAGCTCAGCCTCTGCGATCAGCTGGTCGAACGCAGCCGCCGCCTCCTCGGGTGAAGGCGGTTCCTGGTCGTAGACGCCGAAGTGGGTGTCTGGCATGTAAGCGAACTTCACGGGCTTCTCCTTGACGTAGAGGGATGTCCTTGTCGTGGGCGACCGGCCGGTGCCGTCAGAGCCGGTCTCCCAGGTGCATGTCGCGGCACGACGGCGTGCCGCACGTGGGCGCGAGCGGACCGTTCGCCGGCCCTGTGGTTGGTCGTCAGGGGACGATGTAGCCACCGTCCACGGCGAGGATCGTTCCGGTGACGAAAGAGGCGGCGGGACTGGCGAGCCACACGATGGCCTCCGCGACCTCGGCTGCTGAACCCAGGCGGCCAAGCGGGTGCAACGACTCCAGGACCGCGATGCTCGCGGCGTCATGTCGGGCACGCAGGAGCGGCGTGTCGATAAAACCCGGACCGACCGCGTTGACCCGGATCCCGTCGTCCGCGTGGTCGAGTGCGGCGGTGCGGGTCAGGCCCAGCAGGCCGTGCTTCGACGTGACGTAGGGCGAAGATCCCCCGCGAGCGACCTGGGACAGCGACGACGCCACGTTGACGACGCTGCCTCCTCCGCAGAGCCGCATCGCGCGAACCTCGGCACGCAGGCAGAAGAACGCCCCGTCCAGGTTCACCGCTTGCACGTGACGCCAGCGCTCGCTGGGCGTGTCCGCGACTGCAGACCACTCGGCGCCGACGCCGGCGCTGTTCACGGCGATGTCCAGCCGTCCCGCGTGAGCCACGACCTGGATGACCATCGCGTCCACGCCAGCCTCGTCGGTCACGTCCACGTGCAGCCCGAAGGCGTCGAACCCCTCGTCCACAAGCGACTGGGCGAGGGACCGGGCCGCGTCGTGGTCCAGGTCCGCGACGGCCACCGTGGCGCGTGAACGGGCCAGGAGACGGCAGGTGGCTGCCCCGATGCCCGAGGCCCCGCCCGTCACGAGCGCGACGGATCCGTCCAGTTGGTGGTCGACCACGGCCTCTGCCTCCTCACAAGAGGGGAGGGGCGTCGGAGACCCGACGCCCCTCCCCTTCAGGTCTGTGGTGTGCGGCGCTACTTGCCCTTGCCCTCGGCGGCGTTCTGGAGGTCGACGAAGCCCTCAGCGAGCGGCTTGGAGTCCTTCAGGTCGAAGTAGGTCGCCGTGAGGTTGAACGTCCGCTTGAACTGCCCGTCGAAGGCGTCCCAGGTCTTGGTGAAGTCGATCGGAGGCGTCATGCCGCCGGTGTCCACCTTGGCCGTCGAGGCCGCCTTCAGGAACGAGGCGGGTGCGAGATCACCCTCCACGGACTCTGCGACCTGGGTGAAGCCGGTGTAGGCGGCCCAGGTCCCCAGTGCCGCGAGGGAGTTGTAGTCGAACTTCTTCGGGGCGTTGTACTTCTTCAGGGCCGCCCGGAACTCTTCCCAGACCGGATCCTGGAGCGGCGGGTAGGCGCCGTAGACCACGCCCTTCTCCACTCCAGGCAGCTTCTCGTAGCCCTTGGTGGCGACCTTGTCGAAGTTGCCCTGCGCACCGTAGAGACGCTGCGTGCCACCTGTCTGGGCGAAGGCGGGCATCAGGCCGGAGATGTTGGACTGGCTCAGGAACATCGAGATGCAGTCGGTCCCGTCGGTGGCCTGCGCGACCTGCGCCGTGTAGTCCTGCGTGGTCAGGGGCACCTTGACGTACTTGATCTTGCCTTCGTAGCCGTAGGACTTCGCCATGTTGTCCATGAGCATGGTGACGCCCTCGGTGATGCCCGGGAGGTCGAGCGCGAGAACCGCGATGTCCTTGCAGCCGTCCTGCACCGCGCGGGCGACGCCGGCTGGGTTCAGGACCGGGTTGTTGCCCATCTGGAAGGTGTTCCGGGAGGTGAACTCGATCGGCGCCAGGTTGCAGCAGTTGCCGAAGACGGCCGTGTCGGCCTTGTCGTACAGCGGCACCATGACGCTCTGGTTGTAAGTGAACGTGCCGACGTCGGCGATCGCGCCCTCGTCGATGGCCTTGCGGGCGCAGGCCTCTGTCTGCGTGGGGTCGCCCTTGTCGTCGCACGTGATGACCTCGAGCGGGCGCCCGTTGATGCCGCCCTTGTCGTTGATGTACTGCGCGTAGATTTTGGCGACGACCTGGATGTCCTCGTACGTGGGGCCGTTGTAGTCGACGGCCGAGATGGTGCTGGTCTTGATGGGCGCCCCGGTGGGCTGGGCCGCCGACTCCGACGTGGCCGTTGTGTCAGGTCCATTGGTGCCGCTGGAACTCGTGTCGTCGGTCGAGTCCCCGCAGCCTGAGAGGGCCAGTACGACTCCGACGGCCACGGCCGAGACGGACTTGGACCAGTCCCAGCGGGACGTCGCGCGGTTGTAAAGCATCAGTGACAGCTCCTCGTGGTGTGCCCCCGGCGTACCTGACGCGCGAGTCGTGAGACGTGGTCTACCGTGCGTTTGGTAGTGTGTCAACGGTCACACGCGTAAATGCGGGGCCAGTTGGAGGGGCCCGGAGGTAGGAGCCTCACTGCATTTCTGCGTTCTCCGTTGACAGGACTGTGACGTGCGTTACGGTGAGTCCACCAAACGATCGGTTGGCGCAAGTCAGCCTGAGATGAGATGATGGTCGTGGAAGAGGTACTGCGGTTCGCGCTCATCGGCCTGGGACTGGGGGCTCTGTACTCGCTGGCCTCGCAGGGCCTGGTCGTGGTCTACCGGGGGTCAGGCGTCCTCAACTTCGCCCACGGCGCGATTGGCATGGTCGGTGCCTACACGTACTACGAGGTCCGCGTCGTGCAGGAGCTGCCGCTGCTGGTCGCGGCAGTGGCCGGTGTGGCGATGTCCGCCCTGATCGGCTTCCTGTGCCAGTTCCTCGTGATGTCGCGGCTCAAGCTGGCTTCCCCGTTGACCCGGATCGTGGCCACCCTCGGCATCCTGATCACGCTGCAGTCGCTGGCCGTGCTGCGGTACGGCGGACGGGCGATCTTCGTCCGTCCTGAGCTGCCTCAGGGCGTCATCACGCTGTACGGCAAGGTCGTCCTGCCGTACGACCGCCTCATCATGTTCCTCACCGCCGGGCTCCTGACCGCGGTCCTGTGGGCCTACTACCGCTGGAGCCGTTTCGGCGTCGGCACCTCGGCTGTTGCGGAGAACCAGCTCGCTGCCTCGACGCTCGGCTGGTCCTCAGACCGGATCGCGGCTGCAAACTGGGCCCTCGGCTCCGGGCTGGCAGGTCTGGCTGCCATCCTCGTGTCGCCCATCGTGACGCTGCAGGTCGCCGTCATGACCAACCTGGTCCTGGCGGCCATGGCCTCGGCGCTCATCGCCGGATTCCGCTCCTTCCCCATTGCCTTCGCCGCCGGCATCGGCCTGGGCGTGCTACAGACGGTTGTCGGCCGCTTCACGGCTGACACGCCTGGTCTAGCCCAGAGCGTGCCCTTCCTCGTCATCGTGCTGGTCCTGTGCTTCCGAGGCCAGTCACTGCCGCTTCGGGACTTCATGCTCCAGCGGCTCCCTTTGATCGGGACCGGACGTATCCAGCCGGTGCCACTGCTGATCGCGGCCGGCGTCACCTCGGCGCTGATCGTGGTGCTGTCGCCGCGCTGGGTGGACGCGCTCGGCATCACGTTCGCCATCGCGCTCATCCTGCTGTCCATCGTGCTGCTGACCGGATATGCCGGACAGCTGTCCTTGGCCCAGTACGCCTTCGCCGGTTTCGGCGCTCTGATCGCCGGCCGCCTGGTCGCCGCGTGGGGCCTGCCCTTCCCGCTCGCCTTCCTCGTCGGCGTGCTTGCTGCTGTCCCCGTGGGGATGCTGTTCGCGCTGCCTGCGGTACGCACCCGCGGCATCACCCTCGCCGTCGTCACGCTCGGGCTGGGCACCGCCCTCGAGTTCATGGTCTTCAACAGCGGTCGCCTGGTCGGGGGTGTCTCGGGGACGAACGTGGGTGACCCGCACGTGTTCGGCTGGGACGTCAACAACGCGGAGTTCCCACAGCGGTACGCGTTCGTCACGCTGGCCGTCCTGGTGGTGCTGGCCCTGGCCGTCAGCAACGTGCGACGTGGTTCCAGCGGTCGCCGTCTGATCGCGGTGCGCACGAACGAGCGGGCGGCAGCGGCTCTCGGGATCAGCGTTCCGCTGGCAAAGCTCTACGCGTTCGGACTGGCCGCGGGCGTCGCCGCCGCTGGCGGCATCATGCTCGCCTTCCGCAACCAGCAGATCTCGTACGGCACGACCTTCCAGAGCTTCGACTCCATCCAGGCCGTCGGCTGGACCATGATCGGTGGCATCGGCTACCTGCTCGGCCCGATCTTCGGCGCCACGCTCGCCCCCGGGTCCATCGGCGCGGCAATCCTCAACTCCATTCCCGGTGATGCGGCCCGGTATCTCCCGCTCGCGGGTGGTCTGCTCCTCATCCTGTTCACGCTGCAGAACCAGGACGGCATGGCCAAGGAGATGGGCCTGACCATGAAGCTCCTGGGGGGCAAGCTGCGCCGAGGGCCGGCCGTCCCGGACGGGCCCGCCGTTCTCGCCGCCACGACCAGCGACACCTCAGCAGTACAGGTCGAGCCCCGTGTGCTGGAGGTCTCGGACCTCTCGGTGCACTACGGCGGCACCGTCGCCGTGGACCACGTGTCCTTCCGGGTCGAGCCCGGGACGATCGTCGGGCTCATCGGGCCGAACGGTGCCGGGAAGACCTCTCTGATCGATGCGGTGACGGGGTTTACGGCCCTGGCGACTGGTCAGGTCCTGCTCGAGGGCGAGTCGTTAGGGTCCCGGAGTGCGGCAGCTCGCGCACGGTTGGGGCTCTCACGCTCGTTCCAGTCGCTGGAGCTGTTCGAGGACTCCACAGTCCGGGACAACCTGCAGACAGCCGCGGACGCACCAGATCTGCTCTCCTACCTCAGGGACGTCATCCGTCCGGCTGCTGCCGTCCTCCCCTCGGCGGCGGTGGCGGCCGTCCGGGAGTTCCGGCTCGAGGCGGACCTGGACCGCAAGGCGCAAGACCTGCCGTACGGCAAGCGACGCCTGCTCGCGATCGCCCGTGCGGTGGCAGCACAGCCGAGCGTCCTGCTCCTCGACGAACCGGCCGCAGGGCTCGGCGACGTGGAGACGGCAGAGCTGGCCGACCTCCTGCGCAGGCTGGCCTCCGACTGGGGGATCGCCGTCCTGCTCGTGGAGCACGACATGAACCTCGTCATGAGCGTGTGCGACAAGGTCGTCGTCGTGGACTTCGGGCGGAAGATCGCCGAGGGGACACCGCAGGAGGTCCGGCAGGACCCGGCCGTGCTTTCGGCCTACCTCGGGGACGTCCCCGAGGACGACGAGGAGCTGGCACTCAGCTCGTCCGCGCCGTCCGTCGGCACGGTCCCAGGGGAGGAGACCCCGTGAACGTCCTCGAAGTCTCCGGACTCAGCGTCGGCTACGGGCCACAGCCCGTGGTGCACGAGCTCGACCTCCACGTGGGCCGCGGAGAGGTGGTGGCTCTGCTCGGTGCGAACGGCGCCGGCAAGACCACCACTCTGATGGCCGTGAGCGGAGCGATCCCGAGCCTGTCCGGCGCAGTGCAGATCGACGGGGAGCCCGCCACGCGACCACTGCACCAGCGGGCAAGGCGTGGTCTTGCCTACGTCACCGAGGAGCGCTCGGTGTTCAAGGGGCTGAGCGTGCGCGACAACCTGCGCGTCGGCGACGTCGAGGTGGAAGCGGTCCTGCAGCTGTTCCCCGAGTTGGAGAAGCGCATGGACGTTCGGGCCGGGCTGATCTCGGGCGGGGAGCAGCAGATGCTGTCGGTCGCCCGCGCGCTGGCGCGCCACCCCAAGGTCCTGCTGGCCGACGAGCTCTCACTGGGGCTCGCCCCGCTCGTGGTCACGCGCCTGTTCCTGGCACTGCGCGAAGCCGCTCGCGAGCGCAGTACGGGCGTGCTGCTCGTCGAGCAGCACGTGCGGAAGGCCCTCCGCTACGTCGACCGCGTCTACGTGATGCGCCGTGGACGCGTCGTGCTGGACCTGACAGCAGCCGAGGCGCGCCTACGGGTCGCCGACATCGAGCACGCCTACCTCTCTACCAGCGGCACCGAGAGCGTCGCCTGAGCCCGAAACGGGCCCAGCTGCAGCACACAAGCTCGCCGCATCCGCGGTGAGTGGCGAGATCCGGATTCGGGAGCGACATTGACGGCAAGCACAGCTACAGCGGCTCCGGGATTCTCCGTGGGCGTAGACATCGGCGGTACGCACACGGACCTGATCGTCGCCTCGCCCACAGGTCTGACCCGGGCGAAGGCCTTCACCACGCATGACGACTACAGCCGCGGCATCTTCGATGCCATCGAGGTGGCGGCGCAGTCCCTGGACATCAGCACGGACCAGCTGATCGCCGACTGCCACACCTTCATCAACAGCTCGACCATCGTGACCAACGCCGTCACCGAGCTTCGGGGCGCCAAGGTCGGCGTCCTCATCACCCGGGGCTTCAAGGACACCTTCCGGATCGCCCGTGGCGCCCGCAAGGCCGACTACGACGACCACAAGCAGACGACGCCGCCCGAGGTCGTCGACCGCAACTGCATCGAGGAGATCACGGAGCGCGTCCTCAACGACGGCAGTGCTGCTGTGGCCCTGGTGGAGGACGACGTCCGCGCTGCGGTCCGCCGGCTGAAGGAGAAGGGCGTCGAGGCGTACGCGGTCTGCTACCTCTGGTCCTTCCTCGAGCCGGCCCACGAGGCGCGCACGCGGGCGATCATCCAGGAGGAGGATCCCGGCGCGGTCGTCATGCTCTCCTCCGAGGTGCACCCGGTCATCCGCGAGACGGAGCGCTTCTTCACCGCCGTCTTCAACTGCCTGTCGCACCGCGGCGCGACGCGCTTCGTCGACCAGATCGCCAACGAGCTGACGCGTCGCGGCTTCTCCGGCTCGCTCTCGTTCTTCCAGGGCATCGGCGGCTCTGTCAGCGGCGACGCGGTCAAGGAGAAGCCCATGACCATGCTCGCCTCCGGCCCGGCCGGCGGCGTGATGGGCTCCGCTGCCGTAGCGGAGCGCATGGGACTCGAGCACGTCCTGGTCGGCGACATGGGTGGCACGAGCTTCGACACCGCGCTGCTGTACAACCTGCAGCCGGCGATCGCCAAGCGCGTCGCCATCGGGCAGCTGCAGACCGGCGTGGACATCATCGACGTCGTCTCCGTCGGCGCCGGGGGTGGCAGCCTGGCCTGGATCGACTCGCGGGGCGTGCCCCAGGTGGGACCGCAGAGTGCCGGATCCACTCCTGGTCCCGTCTGCTATGGGAAGGGCGGGACCGACCCTGCCGTCACCGACGCGACCGTGACCCTGGGTCTGATCGACCCTGCCAACTACCTCAAGGGCCGACACCAGCTGGACGTCGCGTCGGCGCGGGCGGCCATCGAGGCGAAGATCGCCAAGCCGCTGTCCTGGACCATCGAGCAGGCCGCCGCAGGGATCTACGACATCGCGGTGCAGAACATGGCAGACGCGCTGCGCACCGTGAGCATCGAGCGCGGCTACGACCCGCGGCGCTTCACGTTCTTCGCGTACGGCGGCGGCCTCGGGCTCTTCGCCGTCGAGGTGGCTCGCAAGCTGGGGTGCCGCACCACGGTCGTGCCGGACAACTGCTCGGCCTTCTCCGCCCAGGGTGTGCTCATGGCCGACTACGTCCGGCAGTACAACCGGACCGTCAACTGGGTCATGGCCGACCCGGGCCAGGTCGACCACGTCAACGCCGTGCTCGCGGAGATGCGTGCGGAGGCCGTTGCGGACGCCCGGCGTGACGGGATCTCCGAGGACGAGCTGACGTGGTCCGGGACCGGCGACGGCTGCTTCGCCGGTCAGGTCTGGGAGATCACGGTTCCGCTTCCGGACCGCACGCTGACGGCCGAGGACGGCGCTGCCCTGGCCGCGGACTTCCCTGCCATCTACGAGCGCGCCTATGGCGAGGGGACGGCTTGGATCGACTCTCCCGCCATGCTCGTGAACGTTTCCGTGAAGGCGACGTACCGGCGGGCCAAGCCGTTCAGCCGCGAGCAGGAGCCCGTTGCGGACGCTCCCACGCCGACGGTGATCAGCCAGCGCGAGGTGTTCCTCCCCGAGTCGCGGCGGTCCGAGACGATCCCGGTCTACGCCGAAGGCGACTTCATCCCCGGCGCCATCGTGGAGGGCCCCTGCATCATCGATGTCGGAGACACCACGGTCTACATCCCCGGCGGTGCGACATGTGGTCGTGACCGCTTCTTCAACTTCGCGATCACGAACTGAGGCGAGCGATGACCACAGCAGCGAGCGACTTCGACATCATCGACATCGAGGTCCACAGCAAGAGCATTCGCAACATGGCCAACGAGATGGCCATCACCCTCATGCGGACGTCCGGCTCCCCGGTCGTCACCGAGGCGCTCGACTTCAGCACCTGCATCGTCGACAGGAACGCCGAGCAACTGGCCTTCGCCGGCTTCGTCACGTTCCACATCTCCACGGCCATCGGGGGTGTGAAGGCGGTGCTCGCCAAGCACGACCTGGCGGACCTGCGGCCGGGGGACGGGTTCCTGTGCAACGACCCGCACACGTCCGGCGCCATCCACCAGGGCGACCTGGGCGTGGTCATGCCGTTCTTCCACGACGGCGAGGTCGTGGCCTTCGGCTACGTCAACGAGCACGTGCTCGACGCGGGTGGCTCGGCAGTCTCCGGCTTCGCGCCGAGCGCGCACGACAACTTCGCGGAGGCGCTGAACTTCAACGCCGTACGGGTCATCCGCGACTACAAGATCGAGCCGGAGTGGGAGTCGTTCATCGGGAACAACGTGCGCCTCCAGCGCATCGTCCTGAACGACATCCGCAGCATGATCGCCGCCAACAGCGCCGGAGAGCGACGGCTGAAGACGCTGCTCGACGACATCGGCTACGACCGCTTCGTCCAGCTGAACGAAGCCTCGAAGGACCTCTCGGAGCGGGCGATGCGGGACATCATCCGCAACCTCCCGGACGGGACGTACGCCAGCGAGGACTGGGTCGAGTACGACGTCCGTGGGCCGCAGGAGTTCTACAACGTCAAGTGCCGGGTCGTTGTCGACGGCGACCACATGACCATCCAGTACCGAGGCGACCAGCAGACGGACTCCTTCGTCAACGGCGCCTGGCCGGCCATGGTCGGCCAGTCCTGGTCGACGCTGCTGTCACAGCTGGCCTACGACATCCCGGTCAACCAGGGCCTGTGGCGACCCATCACCTTCGACCTCGGTCCGAAGGGATCGATCGTCAACTCGGTCCCGCCCGCACCCGTCACCCAGAGCCACATGGAGACGGGGATGCGCATCAACAAGGTGCTCATCGACGCGCTGTCGCAGGCCTGCGCGCTGAGCGAGGACCCGGTCCTGCGGAGCCGTGTGGCCGGTCAGCCGTGCCAGAACCTGGCCTTCTTCACCTCTTTCGGCATCGACCTGCGCAACGGCTACCCAACGGTCGCCTTCCCCGTGTCGCTGGGGCAGCCGACGGGCGGTGGTGCCCAGACCGTCACGGACGGGCTGGACACCTACGCGGCCCAGTGCATGTGCGGCTGCAACACGCCGGACGTCGAGATGGAGGAGTCGAGCCAGCCCGGCTACATCCTCTGGCGTCGGGTCTCGCGGGACCAGGCCGGAGCCGGCGTCCACCGTGGCGGCATGGGCGTCTCCGGCGCCCTGGCGGTCATCCACAGCGAGAGCATGGCCGGTGGTGGCTACAACAGTGCTGCCTACGTGCCGCCGCGTGGTGCTGCCGGGGGCTACCCGGGCGGCGCCGGCGGCTGGAAGCTGTTCACCGACACCAACGTCTTCGAGCTTCTCGACCAGGGCGCGTGGCCCTACGAGGAGGACCTGACCGGCACCCTCGTGCCGCACGGCGCCAAGTCGGGCGAGCTGATCCTCAAGCGCGGCGACGTGTTCGCGGTGGTCAACGGCGGGGGAGGCGGCGTCGGAGACCCGCTGTTCCGAGACCCGGCGCTGGTGGCCAAGGACGTGCGCGACGGGTACGTCAGCCAGCCTGTGGCGGAGCTGCTGTACGGAGTCGTCCTGGACGAGGCGCAGCACGCGGACCCCGAGGCCACGGCGGCTCACCGTGACGCGTTGCGCGTCGAGCGGATCGGCGGCGCACCGGCCAAGCAGGCGGACACGGTGAACGGCGACCTGTTCGCGCCTCTCCAGGCGAAGGGCGGCCGCTGGGGCTGCAGCCTGTGCGGCGAGGACCTCGGGGCGCAGGAAGGCAACTGGCGCGACCGGGCCGTGACCCGTGAGACGAAGGTGGGAGAAGCCTTCGAGCAGTACCGGTCGCAGGTGCGCGTCGCCGACTCGGCTGAGCCGGTCGTCATCCGGGAGAACTTCTGCCCGTCTTGCGCGACGGCGATCACCGTGGACGTGACCTTCGCAGGCCGCGGGCCGGTAGCGGCTCCGAAGGTGGGTGTGCTCGACCCCTTCACCGACTGAGCTCGACGCGAACGCGGGAGCCGTCTCGTACGAGGCGGCTCCCGCGTTCGCGCGTCAGCTGGTGGGCGGTTCGTGGCGCGTGATCCCGAACAGCTCGCGGACCCACGGCTCCATGCTCTCCACCTCCGTCTTCCAGAACGGCGCGTCGAACCCCGCCGTCAGGTGCGAGATGCGCCATGCACCGTCCTGCTCGAGTCGGTACTCGACCCGGTAGAGACCAGCGGCCTCCAGCGCGGCGGACGACTTGCTCGCCCCGAGCAGCAGCAGGTACGCCATGGCCGTCGCCGTCGTGTCGCTCATCTCCTCGAGCACGAAGTTCGTGACCACGTGCCTGCGCTGGTCCCTCTGGTGCTCCCAGAAGGCGGCCAGCCACGACAGCACTGCGTCCCGCCCTCGGTGCGGGCCGATGCTGGTCTCGCCCATGACGTCACCCACCCACACCGCATCCGCGGTGAACGTGTCGACGAGCACGTCGTGGCGCCGTTCGTCGAAGCCCCAGCAGTAGCGGTGCAAACGGTCCTGCAGTGCCTGCGCTGCGTCCAGGCCCACGGGCGGCCGTGACGCGAGGCGCACCAGACCTGTGCGCGTGGCCCAGGCGGGCGGCGGCCGGAGCGGACGTCGAGACTGGGACACGTGCCTCCTCAGAGCGGTGCGACGGTCGGTCCCGCCTGCCGGGAGGGTCTTCCTGAGGGCGAGCGCGGGCGGAGCTCCCTCGGCGGCCGTGTGACTGGCGCGGGGCCGCAGCGGGACTCGCGCAGGCTACGCGCGCGCGCCGACGGTGTCACGGACAGTCGTCCGTCAGGTCGGAGCCTTGTTCACCAACCAAACGAATGGTAGAACTCCGTCATTGTCTACGAGGGGCGCCCGGAGCGACCTGCCATGCGTTAGTCGTCAGGACGGGCGCAGGGCACCGCCCGCCCCGAGTAGGTAGGCCAAGCACGACGACAGTGGCAGGGGTCGTTCGGACCTCTGCACATCGAGCGGGGAGACAGATCTGATGGAGTCCTGGTCAGGCGGGTACGTCGATCGCCGCATCCCGTGGCCGACGTCTCCGGACGTCCGGATCTTCGACCTGGCGCTGCAGCTCGAGCCGGGGATGCCCCGTCACCCTTACCACCCGCCGTTCTCGTTCGCGCTGGCCAAGAGCCACGGGGAGGGCAACTACGCCAACGGCGTGTCCACTGCGATGGAGACCTTCTCGATGGGCGCCCATGTGGGGTCGCACGTCGACGCCCTCGGACACGTGTCGTTCGAGGGTGAGGGGTACGGCGGCATCACCATGGCCGACCACCAGACGCCGACAGGGGGACTCGACGCACTGAGCGCGCTCGACGTCCCGCCGCTCATCGGGCCGGGGCACCTGCTCGACGCGGAGAAGCTCCTGGGACGTCAGCTCACCCCGGCCGACGGCATCGGGCCGCCCGAGCTGGAGCAGTGGTTCGCTGACAAGACCGAGCCCGGTCCGGGTTCGGTGTTCCTGCTCCGCACGGGCTGGCTCCGGCACTGGCCGGACAGCGACGCCTACATCGCGCTGCAGACGGGGCTGCCCGGTCTCACGCGGGATGGCGCGGAGTGGCTCTCCTCACGGGGCATCATCGCCGCTGGGTCGGACACCATGAACTTCGAGCACAAGCCGGAACCGGCGGTCGTCGCTCTGTCGGTGCACGTGCACTTCCTGGTCGAGAAGGGCATCTACATCATGGAGTCACTCAACCTGGACACCCTTGCGGCGCACGGCGTCACGGACTTCACGTTCGTCGCCCTGCCGCTGCGCATCAAGGGCGGCACGGGTTCACCCCTGCGGCCCATCGCGATCGCCGCGCAGCCGTGACCGAGTCCGCCTCGACCACTCACCACGAAGGAGACGACATGAGCCTGACCCCCGACGACATCAAGCGCGTCATCGGAGCCCTGGCCGACTCTGACTGGGACGAGGCGGTGGTGACCGTCGGCGACGTCAGCATCGCGGTCGCGCGCAACGGCGCCACCCTGTCGGCCCACGCCGCGCCCCCCGCCCCGGCTCTGCACGCTGCTCCGGCCGCGCCCGCCGCCGCGGCCCCGA
>JAOPWK010000062.1 GCA_025965735.1 Frankiales bacterium | reverse complement strand
GCGAGGCCGCGGGTGACCACGGAGACGACGTGCACCGCGGCGCCGAGCAGCGTGAGCAGCATGCCGACCTGGCCGGCCTTGCTGTTGACGGCGGCGGGCGGTGCGGCCGGGGGCGCGACGGCAGTGGTGCCGGCCATGGCGCGGGTGCGCTCGGCCGCCGCGCTGCGGGTGACGGCAGCGGCCAGGCGGAGCGACCGCTTGGAGGCCTGCTCACCGGCGAACGCCAGCATGGCCAGGCCGTAGAGCAGGACGGCCGCGAACAGCAGGTCGTCGGAGAGCCCGGCCAGGGCGGTGTCGCTCACGCGTGCTCCTCGCTCGTCGGTCGTGCCGTCCCGCGCAGCCGCGCGGCCAGGCCGTCGAACTCCTCGCGGAAGCCCTCGGCGCCGCTGCGGGCCAGGCCCGCGACCTCCACCACGGTACGGCCGGCCGCCTGGCCCTCGCCTGCCGGGGAGGCCCGCACCCAGACCCGGCGCCGGCGCACGAACAGCGACAGGCACAGGCCGAGCACCATGCCGGTGCCGGCGACCAGCGCGACGACCTTGCCCGGGTCCTGGGTGACCTGGAAGGTCGCCCACTCGGTGGTCTCGACGAAGGTGATGCTGCCTCCGCCGTCCAGCTCCCACGTCTCGCCGGGAGCGAGCTTGACCGGCTCGTCCGGGTCGCCGATGGGCTCGAGCCGCGAGCGGTCCTCGAGGTTGTAGACCGAGGTCGGGGCGCCGGAGTCGATGCCGAGGTCGCCGCGGTAGCCGATCAGCGTCAGGGCCGGGTTCTCGGGCGCAGGGTAGACCGAGGCGACGCGTCCGGTCTCCGGGTCCTGCACGGTGGTCGGCGTGAAGACGCCCTCGAAGGCGAGCTGCTCGCCTGCGGCGTCCGGCACCTTGATCGTGCAGGTCGACAGGAAGGTCGGCCCCTGCGGGAGGCAGGCGACGGTCTGCGGCAGCTCGTTGCCCTCACGGTCGACGACGAGCACCTTCGGCGCGTAGCCGTGGCCGAGCAGGTAGGTCTTGGCGCCGTCGACCTCGAGCGGGTGGTTGACCCGGACGTTCACCGGCTTCAGGGCGTCGTCCGGGTCCTCGGCGTAGCGGAGGTCGGCGTCGAAGGTCAGCGCCTTGCCGTCCTCGGTGTAGGTCCCGCGGAAGTCGTCGAGCACGAAGTTGAACGGCACCAGCCGCTCCGGGTCGAAGCGCCGGCCCGGCTTGATGTCGTCGTACGCCAGGACGGTGTTGGCGAAGCCCTCGCCCTCCTTGACCAGCACGGTCCCCTGGAAGCCCAGCAGGCCGCCCATGGCGATGCCGACGAGCAGCGCCACGAGGGACACGTGGAAGAGCAGGTTGCCGGTCTCGCGGGAGTAGCCGCGTTCGGCCGACAGCCCGTTGCCGCTGCGCAGCGTGCGCCAGCCGCGCAGCTGCTGCTGGGCCGCGGCCAGCACCTCCTCCGGCGTCGCGTCGGTCGTCCAGCGGTCGGTGGCGGGCAGCCGGCTCAGCACCCGCGGGACGGCCGGCGGGGGGTTGCGCAGCGCGCGGGCGTGCAGCCGGATGCGGGACCAGAGGCACCCGACGAGCGAGACGAACAGCAGCAGGTAGACCGCGGCGAACCACGGCGCCGCGAACACGTCGAACAGGAACAGCTGGTCCAGCACCGGCGCGAGCGACGGGTGGTCGACGAAGTACTGCTGGACGGCGACGGGGTTGAGGCCGCGCTGCGGCAGGAAGCTGCCGGGCACGCTGGCCAGCGCGAGCAGGAACAGCAGGAGCAGCGCGGTGCGCATGCTCGTGAGCTGCCGCCAGGTGCGGCGCAGCGGCGCGAGCAGGCTGGTGCGCGGCGGTGCCGGCGGCAGGGGTGCCGGCGCCGTGGAGAGCCGGGTGGCGTCGTCGAGCGTGGTCATACGACCGTCTCGAAGCCGGCGACCCAGCCGCGCACCTCGACCATGAGGTCCTCCCACACGCCGCTCACGAGCAGCAGCCCGACGGCCACCAGCAGCAGGCCGCCGATCCGCATCACCAGCGCGTAGTGCCGCTTCACGACGGCGAAGGCGCCGAGCGCACGACGGAACGCGAGGCCGGTGAGGACGAACGGCACGCCGAGCCCGGCGCAGTACGCCGCGGTGAGCAGGGCGCCCCGGCCCGCGCTGGCCTCGGTGTAGGCCAGCGTCTGGACGGCGGCCAGCGTCGGGCCGAGGCACGGCGTCCAGCCGACGCCGAACAGCACGCCGAGCAGGGGTGCGCCGGCCAGGCCGGGGCTGGGGACCCACGGCAGCTTCACCGTCCGCTGCAGGCCGGGCAGGACGCCGAGGAAGACCAGCCCGAGCAGGACGGTCACGACGCCGAGCACCCGGTCGACGACGTCCTTGTGCTCGAGCAGCAGCGAGCCGAGCCCGCCGAACAGCGCCCCGCTCGTGACGAAGACGGCGCTGAAGCCGAGCACGAACAGGACCGAGCCGGCCAGGACGCGACCGCGGCGCACCGTCACCGGCGGCGGCTGGACGAGGGTGTCGCCGAGCGGGTTCAGCCGGCTGACCGGCGCGGGCTGCACGCGACGGGCCTCACCCAGCTCCTCGCCGGACAACCCCGTGACGAACGACAGGTAGCCGGGCACCAGCGGCAGGACGCACGGCGAGAGGAACGACACCAGGCCGGCCGCGGCGGCGACGGGAGCGGCCACCAGCAGGGAGCCGTCCGTCACCGCGTCCACGAACGCGTCGGCCAGGCTCATGCTCAGGCCTGCTCGGCGGCCAGCGCCTGGACGGGGACGAGCAGCTCGCGGGTCGTGACGCCGCCGATGAAGACGCCCGCGATGCGCCCCTTGCGGTCGAGGACCAGCGTGGTGGGCGGGACCTGCGGCACGATCTTGCGGAAGCGGGTGAGCAGCACGCCGGGCTGGTCGTGCAGCGACGGGTACGGAACGCCCTGCTTGCGCTCGAAGGCCAGCGCCTCGTCCTTCGCGTTCTTGACGTTCACGCCGATGAACTGCACGCCGGAGGCCTCGGTGGCCTCGGCCACCTCGATGAGGTTCGGCGCCTCGGCGCGGCACGGCGGGCACCACGACGCCCAGAAGTTCAGGACGACGACCTTGCCCTTGTACGACGAGACCTCGAGCGGCTCGCCCTCCAGCGTGGTGCCGGACAGCGACGGCGCAGGCACCCGGTCGTCCTCGGGGATCAGCCGGTCCTCACCGGCGTCGACGACCTTGAGCTGCGGCGACACCGGGTCCTCGGCCGAGGTGGACGACTCCCCTGCGCAGCCGGTCACGGCGAGCACGACCGCGAGCGCGGACGCGAGCAGGGCCGGGCGCGGGGTCACGCCTCCATTGTCGCGGACGCGCGCTCCTGCCGCCTGCCCCGAAGGTCAGGCGCCGGCACCCGGGCGGCGGGAGGCCGCGCCGGCCGGCTCGCTGTAGGTCACGCTGAGGATCCGGTCGTCCTGCCACGTGATGCTGGTGAGCGAGGCCAGGCCGCACTGCCGCCGGTCCGGGCGGTGCCAGAGCTTGCGGCCCTCGACGTAGCGCCGGACCGTCCAGATCGGCAGCTGGTGGCTGACGCACACCGCCTCGTGCCCGAGCGCGAGGTCGCGCGCGCTCTCGGCCGCGGCCAGCATCCGGCGGGCGATCTCGACGTACGGCTCGCCCCAGCTCGGGGTGAACGGGTTGCGCAGCTGCGGCCAGTGCTTCGGGTCGCTGAACGCGCCGTCGCCGACGCCGACCGTCTTGCCCTCGAAGTAGTTGCCGCTCTCGATGAGCCGCTCGTCGGTGTGGATCGGCAGGCCGAACAGCTCGGCCGTCGGACGGGCGGTCTCCTGGGCGCGCTGCAGCGGCGACGCGACCACGGCGGTGACGTCGCGGCCCTGCAGCGCCTCGGCGGCGTCGTGCGCCATCTGCACGCCGTCGTCCGACAGCCGGAAACCGGGCAGCCGGCCGTACAGGACGCCGGTCGGGTTGTGCACCTCGCCGTGGCGCAGCAGGTGGACGGTCGTCCTCATGCGGGGTCCCCGGCGCGGTGGGGTGCGGTCACGTGGCGTCCTTGGCGGTCGGCGGGGAGATCAGCTCGGGGGCGGTCACGGCCGCGGCGGCACGGGCCGCGTGCGGCAGTGCCTCTGCTACCCGCTCCAGCGCCGCGTCATCGTGTGCGGCGCTGACGAACCACGCCTCGTACGCGCTCGGCGGGAGGTAGACGCCGCGGGACAGCATCTCGTGGAAGAAGGCCTTGTAGCGCAGGACGTTCTGCTGCGAGGCGGTCGCGTAGTCGACGACCGCGTGGTCGCAGAAGAAGATGCTGAACAGGCTGCCGGCGCGGTTCACGCGGTGCGCGACGCCCGCCGTGGTCAGCGCCTCCGACGCCATCTGGCCGACGGCCTCGGCGGTGGCGTCCACGTGCGCGTACACCTCGTCGGTGCACTGCTCCAGCGTCGCGCGGCCGGCGGCGACGGCCAGCGGGTTCCCGGACAGCGTGCCCGCCTGGTAGACGGGACCCTTGGGGGCAAGGCGCGCCATCACGTCGGCGCGGCCGCCGAACGCCGCGGCGGGCAGGCCACCACCCATCACCTTGCCGAACGTGAACAGGTCCGGCACGACGCCCTCGAGGCCGAACCAGCCGGCGCGGGAGACGCGGAAGCCGGTCATCACCTCGTCGCT
The DNA here is from genome assembly GCA_025965735.1 of Frankiales bacterium. GTDB lineage: Bacteria > Actinomycetota > Actinomycetes > Mycobacteriales > SCTD01 > SCTD01. The sequence goes on along the minus strand of JAOPWK010000062.1, from coordinate 286 downwards.
GATGAGCAGGGCGCCGTGCCTGCGGCACAGGTCGAGCAGTCCCTGGTTGAAGCCGGGCAGCGGCGGGACGACACCCATGTTCGCGGCGGCCGCCTCGGTGATGACGCAGGCGATCTGGTCGCCGAGCTCGGCGAAGGCGGCCTCGACGGCGGCGAGGTCGTTGTAGGGCAGCACGACCGTGTCGGCGGCGCTCGCGCCGGTGACGCCCGGGGTGTCGGGCAGGCCGAAGGTGACCAGCCCCGACCCGGCGCTCGCGAGCAGCGCGTCCACGTGGCCGTGGTAGCAG